>JAYEHB010000291.1:0-7623 GCA_034659375.1 Thermodesulfobacteriota bacterium | reverse complement strand
ACATTGCAAAACCAAAAAACTTAAATCTGCAACCCTGCCAGATTGAACAGATCATTGAAAAAAATCTCTCTTTTCTTGACCAGCAAATTCAAGAACAGAACATTATCATTGAAAAAAAAATTTACACCTCATCTGAAATCATGGCGGACAGTTCAATGCTTTACCAGGCATTCCTCAATATCCTGCTCAATTCTTTCCAGGCAATGGAAAATGGAGGCAGTATAATTATAAGTATATTTTCCGATGATAACGATCTCTTCATAACCTTTGAAGATCAGGGAAAAGGCATAACCGATGATGCAATGAAAAAAATATGGACACCCTTTTTTACAACAAAAGATACTGGTACCGGTTTAGGACTAAGCATAGTAAAAAATATTATTGAATCCCATTTAGGTGAAATTCAAATTTCAAACAGAACTTCAGGGGGAGTTCAGGTGGAGATAACTCTACCGGTAAAGGAGACTGACAGATGAGCAGGATTTTGATTGTTGATGATGAAAAAAACTATCCAACTATCATTGGAGAAATACTTAAAGAAGAGGGGTATGAGCCTGTTACAGCATCAAACAGTCTTGCAGCCCTTGATATTTTAAAAGAAGAATCTATTGATCTGATTCTCACAGATGTAAAAATGCCCGGAATGGACGGACTTAAGCTGCTTGGACATATCAAGGAAACAGACCCTGATCTGCCGGTAATTGTAATGACTGCCCACGGAAGCGTTGAAAAAGCTGTTGAAGCCATGCACAAGGGTGCTTACACCTTCATCCTCAAGCCCTTTGACAATGATACACTTGTGGCACATATTTCAAAAGCTCTGGCAATTCACGAAATTGTTCAGGAAAATTTAATGCTGCGTAAGGCAGTTCAGTTAAAATACAGTTTTGGCAATATAATTGGTCAAAGCGAACCAATGCAGGCACTCTATGAAACAATTAAAAAAGTTGCGCCAACCAGTGCCAATATTCTTATTGAAGGAGAGAGCGGTACAGGAAAAGAACTGGTTGCAAAATCAATCCATTTCAACAGTCCAAGAAACAACAAGCCTTTTATAGCTGTAAACTGTTCTGCATTTGCAGATACACTCCTGGAAAGTGAACTTTTCGGCCATGAAAAAGGTGCTTTTACAGGAGCTGCAGCCATGAAAAAAGGAAGATTTGAAATGGCTGACACAGGAACAATTTTTCTTGATGAAATTGGGGATATTTCCTTGAATCTTCAGGTAAAGCTGTTAAGGGTACTTCAGGAGAAAACCTTTGAACGGGTTGGCGGGACAAAAGCTTTAAAGGTTGATTTCCGCCTTGTTGCAGCAACCAATAAAGTGCTTGAAAAAGAGATTGAGAATGGCAGCTTCAGGGAAGATCTCTATTACAGGCTCAATGTGATAAAAGCAATAATACCGCCCCTTAGAGAACGTCAAAAGGATTTACCCCTGCTGATAAATCATTTTATTGATAAATACTCCGGGGAGCATACTTCCTCTTCTGTTACAGGCATTTCAAAGAAGGCAGTCAACATCCTTTTTGATTACTCCTGGCCTGGAAATATAAGAGAACTTGAAAACACCATAGAACGAGCAGTGATACTATCAAACGAGACAATCATCACACCTGAAGACCTTCCCCCAAACATAAGAGAAAAGACCAGTTCCAATCTAAAATTTAATGGAATACCTGAAGATGCAGGGCTGTCAGAAACAATGGCTGCTGTTGAAAAAAAATTAATTCAAAGGGCAATGGCCCTTGCAGGCAATGTTCAGACAGAGGCTGCCAGGAGACTTGGCATAGGGAAAAGCGGACTTAACCAGAAAATTAAAAAATATGGGTTGTAATGTGGTTAATTTTTGAGTGAACCCTTATCGGATTGGTTTCAGCACGGCTGAATGGATGCTATAAATTAATGTAAATATTCGGCTTATACTGTAAATGTTTACAAATTAATAACCTTGTCAGCAAGCTGCATTGAGGTCACTATGTCCAGCATATTAGTTGTCTCCCCGATCTCTTTCTGCTCCAGAATATTAAAATGAGTAAGACAGGTTCCGCATACCAGAATATGAACACCTTCTTCTTCAAGGAATTTAAGTTCAGAGATAAGCTTAGATCCTTTAATGGCAAATTTAACACCCTCATTGACAAAAACCAGGCGCCAGAGGTCATCCCCCATCTCTCTTATGGTTTTAAGGTAGCTTAGCATAAGTTTTTCACCAAGCTTATCATCTCCTCTGCCAATTCTTATTGAGGCAATCATAATCATGATTTTCTGGTTCTCAGAAGAGTCAACCTCTTCAACCGCTGTCTCCGGAACAGCACCAGCCTGGGAGTCATCCCTTGTTCCTGTCACAGCAGAGACTCCATTTCCCTCAGACACCACAGAGACCTGAAAGCCTCGGGAAGTTATAAAACGGCTTACATTTTCAACGGCAGCATCATTATCCACAACTATTTTAAAAGTTGCAAATCCTTGTTCAATGGCCTCTTTTGCCTTTAAAACCGGCTCAGGACATGCAAGGCCCCGGCAGTCAATCTCTTGTGTCATATTATTTTCCCTTTAACCGGCATGGCCGGAGCATGGTCATTCTCATCGGCCACAACAAAATATGAAAGTCATGCGATTGCAGTACGTTAGACGGACTTTCATATAAACCAGCACGGCCGGAGCGTGGTTACCGCATCGGCCACAACAAAGTTAAAAAGGCTGTCATTGCAGTCGTTTAGATGAACTTTCATATAAAAATTCCCAATATAAATCAGTCCTTTAGAATTTCCAGTATTATAGTTGAACAACATATTTCCTGACCTGTATTTTGTCAAATTGAAAATTTAGATATAAATTAAAGATATCCATAGAAATTTATAATATGAATAACTCAACTTTCTGGATTGTGCATGTTAAGGTCTGGACGCTGCGTCCGATAGGGTTTTGAGGCTTTAACCGGTAAAATTAAGGTCAGAAAGTTGAGTGAGTAAAAGTTGTATTCTGTTTCAATTTTGTGGTGGAATAATATTAGGCCGAAGAGGCACAAAACAAAAACATCTCCACTGGTCCAAGCTTTTAAAATAAAATCTTTGTACTATAAAAAAAAGATCTTGAAAAAGCATGGGGTTTTATAATAAACTAACTTTATTATGGGATATATATTTGAATTCAGTGATGCAACCTCTTATGATGAATGGTTTAAAAAATCAAAAAACAGGTATGCGTTTGATCTTGAGGTGAGGCTTCTTGCCGATATGCTTTCCCCTGCTTCCGGTGAGAGGCTGATTGACATAGGGTGCGGTACAGGAAAAAGCATAGAAGCTCTGCTGGATTTCAGCAGTGACAGGCTGCAGATCACCGGGATTGATCCATCTCCCTACATGCTTGATATTGCAAAACAGCGGCTTGGTGATGGAGTTGATCTTCACAGAGGCTTTGCAGAAGATCTTCCCTTTGAAGACAATGCCTTTGACTATGCACTTTTTTTTACCACTCTTGAATTTACAGACTCACCTGCTAAAGCCATTGAAGAGGCTTGCAGAGTAGCAAGAAACAGGGTTTTTATTGTGGTTTTAAATAAATATGCCCCGCTGAATCTTTGGACAAGGATAAAGAGTTTTTTTGTTTCAACTACTATGTCCAAAGCACGTTTTTTCAGTATATGGGAGTTAAAACAGATTGTGTCTGCAATACTTGGTGATGTTCCTGTCTATTGGAGAACAACTCCTCAGTGCCCGTGGTTCAGAGGCAGAATAGCTCTTTTTTTTGAAAAACTTTTTTTAGTACAGAAATCACCTTTTGGAATAATGATTGGCATGGAGGTCACCCCTGTTCCAAAATTTCGAATGCGGCCCATGACTCTAAAAATAAAAAAAGTTGGACAATATAAGCCTGCAACAGGATTTGCAAGTGAGATTAAAGAGGAAAATTATGAAGACTCTTATTTTTGAAGAACTTGACAAGAACAGAGTAAAATGTGGTATCTGCAACCATTTTTGCATAATTGAAGATGGAAAACGGGGTATCTGCAATGTCCGGGAAAACAGAGGCGGTTCTCTTGAATCTCTGGTCTATCCAAAGGTTGTTGCAAGAAGTATAGATCCTGTGGAGAAAAAACCTGTTTTTCATTTAAAACCAGGTTCGTCCTCCTACTCCATTGCAACTGTGGGATGCAATTTTAAATGCTCTTTTTGTCAAAATTCAGATATTGCCCAGATGCCTTCAGATCATGGAGGGCTTATCCGGGGAGTTGATACTCTTCCCGAAGACATAGTAAAACAGGCCGTCAGGGGCAGATGTGAAAGTATCTCCTATACATATACAGAGCCCACAGTCTATTTTGAACTTGCCTTTGAAACAGCAAAAATTGCAAAGGAACAGGGTCTGTTAAACATTTTTGTCACCAACGGGTATATGTCTTCTCAAGTGATAAAGATGATTGCACCATATCTTGATGCTGCCAATGTGGATCTTAAATCCTTTAATGACAAATTTTACAGAAAGGAGTGCAAGGCAAAAATTGAGCCTGTTAAAGAAAACCTCAAGCTCATGAAATCTTCAGGTATTCTTGTGGAGGTAACAACTCTGCTCATCCCGGGACTCAATGATGACCCAGGGGAGATCAGGGCAATTGCAGATTTTATTGCAGACTCATTAGGAATTGAAACTCCGTGGCATATCAGCAGGTTTCACCCCTGCTACAGACTGACTCACCCCAACCCGACTCCCGTTGCAAGCCTTGAAAAAGCGTACAAAATTGGCAAAGATGCTGGTTTAAGATATGTCTATACAGGAAATGTTCCAGGTCTTGAGTCTGAAAATACATTCTGCCATTCATGTGGCAGAATTCTTGTTAAACGATCAATCTATGATGTGGAAAACTATATTACAGCAAAGGGAAGATGCCCTGACTGCAATACAGAAGTTTATGGAATTTTTTAATATGGAATCAGTTAATCAAAATAAAATTTTTATCTATGGGAGAATGATCAAATTCTCCCATACAATTTTTGCCCTTCCCTTTGCCCTGTCGGCCATTGTAATGGCGTGGAGGGATCATGGGGTGGTTGTTTCAGACCTTGCCTGGATTCTTATGGCAATGGTTGCCGCAAGATCTGCTGCCATGGGTTTTAACCGCATTACAGATGCTGCCATGGACAAAAAAAATCCCAGAACAGCCATAAGAGAGATCCCTTCAGGAGCGTTGTCAAAAAAAGATACAGCTCTGTTTGTTGCATGCTCATCAACTCTTTTTATTTTTTCGGCTTTTATGCTGGGGAAACTCTGCTTCTGGCTTTCGTTTCCAGTGCTTTTTTTTCTTTTCTTTTACTCATATACAAAAAGATTTACAGCATTTTGTCACATTTATCTTGGCTTTGCCATTTCCCTTGCCCCTGTGGGTGCATGGATTGCAGTGACACAAAGCCTCTCTTTAAGTGTAATTTTTCTAAGCCTTGCTCTTATGACATATATTGCAGGTTTTGATATTCTTTATGCCTGCCAGGACATTGATTTTGATAAACAGGAGGGGCTCTTTTCCCTTCCTTCAAAAATCGGTCCAAAAAACGCCATGAAAATCTCCTCTCTTCTCCATGTTTTCACAATTATCTTTTTTCTGTGTATGCACATTACCTTTGGAATGCATATTGTTTTTCTTGGAATACTTGCTGTAATGGGTTCTCTTCTTATTGCCGAACATAAAATTGTAAAACCTGACAATTTAGAGCATATCGACATTGCATTTTTTCATATTAACTCCCTTGTTTCCATAACTCTTCTGGCTGGTGTGGTGTTAGAGGCATTTGTGCGATGAAACAGAACAAGAAGTATATTGTTGCAATTTGCGGGGCTTCAGGCTCCATCTATGGAATAAGACTTATTAAGGCCCTTGTTGAAAAATCCTGCCATGTTACTGCCATAATATCTGATGCAGGATTTCAGGTACTTTGCCATGAAACCAATTTTCAATATGGCAGCTCTTTTACTGATTTTTTAAAAGAGCTGGGCGTTAATTTTCCTAAGGACTCTTTTTTTGAAATTTTTAAACAAAATGATTTTTCAGCATCCCCTGCCAGTGGATCATCTGTTCATTCAGGCATGGTAATTGCCCCATGCTCCATGAAGACACTGGGAAATATTGCCGCAGGCATTGGTGGCAATCTTATTACAAGAGCTGCTGATGTGGCTTTAAAAGAGAGGCGGCCATTGATTCTTCTTCCAAGGGAGACTCCTCTCAACATGATTCACCTGGAAAACATGACAAGGGCATCCAGGGCAGGAGCCGTAATAATGCCGCCCTGCCCCTCTTTTTATTCATATCCAACAACCATGGATGAGCTGGCAGATACTGTTATAGCAAGGGTGCTTGATCACCTTAAAATAGAACATGACCTTATTCCAAGATGGGGTGCCAACGCCATTTTAGGCTCATGAGCGGAATAAAATCTTCCAAAACAAGCATTTAAGTACCCGAGCATATTTAATCTGGCATTTTGACAATTTTTATTGAGATATATCAATAACTTAGAATGCGAAAAATTATGATTATTTTTGCCTGGGTACTTATATATGGCGGTCTCATTAAAATGACTAAAAACACAATTGAATTGGCAAAAAAAGCATCCAAAGCTGAACATATCATTGAAAAACTTGAAACCTGCGGGTATAGAGCATATATTGTCGGCGGTGCAGTGCGGGATATGATACTTGATGAATCTATTCTGGATTTTGATATTGTTACAGATGCTTCACTTAATGAAATTCAGGCAATTTTTCACCTGATCCACAAAAAGAAAAAAGTAAAAAAAGTGGGTAGTACATTTAAAATATGCATTGTAAATGATATTGAAGTTGCAGCATCCAGATCAGATGATTTACAATCTCCTTTTCCAGAGAATGATCTTGGTAAACGGGATTTTACCATGAACAGCATGGCCTATGACCTTTTTTCAGACAGAATTATAGACCCTTTTTCAGGACAAGAAGATCTGAAACAAAGAATTATCAGATTCACAAAATCTCCTGAAATGAGAATTAAGGAAGATCCCTTACGAATGGTAAGGGCATGCAGATTTGTCTCTAAAATCAAGGGGAAAATTGACCCTGCATCCCTTGATGCCATAAAAAGACATAAAGATCTTATCCCAGAAAAAGTTGCAATGGAGAGAATCCGCCTTGAAATTTTAAAGGCCATGGAATATGAAAAGCCTTCCATGTTTTTCCAGGCCCTGCACAGAACAGAGTTGCTTGAGCATATATTTCCATCCCTTGACAGGTGTTTTGATCTTGACGGAGGCCCCCACCATGGTGAAACGGTTTTTGAACACTGCATGCTTGTGGGGGATGCCCTTTCTCCCAAAAAACCACTATTAAGAATTGCAGGATATCTCCATGATGCGGGCAAGTATGATGCAGCAGAGTTTAAAGATGGAAAACTTACATTTCCAGGTCATGAAAAGAAAAAAGATAAAATTCTTGCAGATCTTAAAAATTTAAAATTCAGCAGAGAAGAGATAAAATATATCGATTCCATCATCACTGTCCACATGCGGCCTTTAACTGAAAAATCGACCCCAAAGGCGATAAGGAGGATTTTAGTGCTGCTTGAAAAACATCAACTCTCCTACCACGACTTTCTAAGGA
>JAYEHB010000290.1:0-7630 GCA_034659375.1 Thermodesulfobacteriota bacterium | reverse complement strand
CGGTTCTTGATATGACAAGCATTGTATTTATCATGTCAAGAAGCCTGTCTGCCTCCTCAATGGTGGAAGATGCCATTATCTCAAAATCTTCTTTGTTTCCATGCTCAACAAGGGTGATCTCAGCAAGTCCCCTGATTCTTGTTATGGGACTTTTAAGATCATGGGCAATATTATCGCTCATCTCCATGATACTTTTAACAAGCTTTTCAATTCTATCCAGCATTCTGTTAAAGGTCCTGGCAAGAAAATCCAGTTCATCCTGATTCCCTGTCTCAGGCACCCTGGCCGAAAGAGTCTCACCTGAAATTCTCTCGGCTGTTTCTGTAATCCTTGCAACTCCTGACAGAGCTTTTCCTGACATAAACCAACCGGAGATAGCAGATAAGAAAACAACAATTGTCATGGCACCTGCAAACACCTTTTTAAAAGTTATGAAAAAGTGAGAATAGGTCTCCATGGAGAGCCCTGTCTGAAGAAGAACCCCTGGGCCTGCAAAATGATAAAGCACCCTGACCTTTTGGTTGTCCGGCTGAATTTCAATGGTTTCAAAAATTTCTTTTTTCTCTTTAATCAGCTTTTTTACAGCTTCCTGTCCCACCCTGATACTCTGCCAGTATGACATGTGGGATGAGGCAAAAACTTCTCCATCCGGATAGAGAAGCCTGAAAAAAATCTTTTTCTCTCCAGCTGCCCTTGCTTCCAGAACAGCAAGTTTTTTTACTCCCACAATCCCTTTAACAGAAAGAACAGCAGAAAAGATTCCTGCCTTGTCAAGAAGATCCTGGTCAATGTGCTGTAAAATGGTCTGGGACACAAGAAAATAAAAAAAAATAAATGCAATACAGGATGAGACTGTAAATATTCCTGCATACCACAAAGTAAGCCTGAAAGCCAAAGTACGGAAAAAACCTGAAATCATAACTCTTCCTTTAAAACATACCCTGCTCCCCTTATGGTATGGATAAGCTTTGAATCAAATCCCTTGTCAATCTTGTCCCGCAATCTGCAAACCCTGGCTTCAACAACATTTGTCATGGGATCAAAATTATAATTCCAGACATGCTCCATTATCATGGTTTTGGAGACAACCCGGTCCCGATTTCTCATGAGATACTCCAAAAGTGAAAATTCAAGGGGCTGAAGCTCAATGACTTTGTCACCCCTTTTAACTTCACGCTTAAAGAGATCCATGACAAGCTCTCCGCATAAAAGGGATGACGGCTCTGTTGTGCCCCCTGCCCTTCTGATAAGAGCCTGAACCCTTGCTAAAAGCTCTGAAAAGGCAAAGGGTTTTGTAAGGTAATCATCTGCTCCAGCCTCAAGTCCTTTAACCCTGTCAGCAACCCTGTCCCTGGCACTTAAAATAATCACAGGAGTATTAATCTTTTCAGCACGAAGCCTCTTTATCATGGAGATACCATCAAGCCTGGGCAGCATTATATCCACAATCAGAGTGTCGTACTCTTCAAAAAGAGCCAGACTCAACCCCTCTTCCCCATCTTCTGCATGATCAACAGCAAAACCTGCAGACTTAAGCCCCTTTAAAATAAAAAAAGCTATCTTTTTATCATCTTCAATAATCAAAATTTTCATGTAATCAATAACCTGTTCTCCCAGCAATTCTAATTTTGGAGCCATATGCGTTTAAAACCAAGGAAATGATATTTTTCATCAACGCAGGCCTGACCCCGACAGGGTTTTTAGACTTTAACCGGTAAAATTAAGGTCAAAAAATTGAGTTTATAGCTGTTTTTTTGTTCTCACCCCTGTCTAAATTCAGATTGACTTTACATAAAATCAAATTTGTAATAGAATGACAAGCATTTTTCAGGGTTTGGTTCTATATTCGGCCACTTGAGGGTGGGGGCTTTCGTTATTGTCATTATCTTGACTTTTTTGGTTAATTATCTCCAAGGTTTGATAACGACACAAATAACAAAAGCCTGACCCCTCCGTTGTTCCTGCAATCAGGATATATGGCCGACGTTAGAACCAAACCCATTTTTCATTTGTCAGTTAACACTTTTAAAAGAGTAATGTAATTTATTTACCACAAAAAAGAATGAAGCTCCATGATTTTAAATAGTTATGCGAAGTTTCATATAAAAAAGAACAGCTTTAATAAGGAATAGCTGAAATATGAGATACTACTGGTGGCCGCTTCAGGTGATACTGACTTTTGTATCTGCCTTTTTTTGTTTTTTTGGAATAGATCTTCTAAGAGCTGCATACTCCCTGAACAACCCTTTTAATTTTATTATGACCTTTTTTGCTGCCTCTTTGATGATCCTGATCAGTCTTACACTAATGGCAGGCTTTATTGTTAAAATGATTCGCGTTTATCGAAAAATAGAAAATAAAAAGGCAGAAAACAAATAATTACCATGACACTTCTTTTCAGTTATAAATCCATATATAAATCTTTTGGTGACGAACCCCTTTTTACAGGGCTTGATATAAACATTAATAAAAATGAAAGGCTCGGGCTCATTGGAGGCAACGGCAGCGGCAAATCAACTCTTCTTAAACTCATTGCCAATATAGATACCCCTGAAGAGGGAGAACGGTCTCTGCAAAACCTTGCAAACCTTGTTTATATTCCCCAGGAAGATGAGTTTGACCCTGAAGAAACAGTCACACAGACACTCTTTAATGCTCTTTCAAAGGGAAACATGGAAGAGCAGGAACAGTACAGAATTGTTAAACGTATGATTGGTACTGGAGGCTTTTCTGATGAAAATCAGAAATGTAATGAACTTTCCGGAGGGTGGAGAAAAAGACTTGCAATAACAAGGGCAATTGCCCAGAATCCTGACCTTCTGCTCCTTGATGAACCCACAAATCATCTTGATATCAATGGAATAATCTGGCTTGAAAACCTATTGCTCAATGCAGATTTTGCCTTTGTGGTTGTAAGCCATGACCGCTGCTTTCTTGAGAATGTCTCCCATAAAATAATGGAGCTTGGCAGATGCTATAGAGAAGGCTATCTCTCGATTAATGGAGGGTATGTTAAATTTAAAAAACATAGAGAAAATTTTTTGCAGGAGCAGCAAAAGCAAGAGCAGAGCCTGTCCAACAAAATGAGAAGGGAGACTGAGTGGCTGAACAGGGGAGCAAAGGCAAGATCAACCAAGGCACGCTATCGCATTGACCAGGCTGAAGAACTAAGGATTGAGCTTGCAGCCCTGAAAAGAAGAAACCGCCAGACAAACAGAGTTGATATTAACTTTAACGCATCTTCCCGCAAAACAAAAAAACTTTTAATATGTGATAATATCGGCAAATCAATAGAAAACAGAACTCTGTTTAAAAATGTCAATCTTGAACTTTTACCCGGTACCCGGCTTGGACTCATGGGTGAAAACGGAAGCGGCAAAACCACCTTTATGAATCTGTTAGAAGAAAAGATTCAACCCGACACAGGTGAAATAAAAAAAGCAGACAAACTGAGAATTGCTGTTTTTGATCAAAACAGATCCGGCATTGATCCTGAGATAACTCTGAAAGAGGCATTAAGTCCTGCTGGTGATTCTGTTGTGTATAAAGAGAGAAGCATACATGTTGTATCATGGGCAAAAAGATTTCTGTTTACTCCTGACCAGTTGGTTCAGCCGGTAAAAAGGCTCTCAGGCGGAGAAAAAGCAAGAATTCTCATTGCAAATCTCATGCTTAAGCCTGCTGATGTTCTTCTTCTTGACGAACCTACAAACGACCTTGACATTCCATCTCTTGAAGTGCTGGAACAGAGCCTTTTAGAATTTGCAGGTGCTGTTGTGCTTGTTTCCCATGACAGGTTTCTCTTAGACAGTGTCACAAACTCCATTCTCTATCTTGACGGCAAAGGCAAAACAGAAATATTTGCCGACTATACCCAGTGCCTGGAGAAAAAAAAGAGAAACAATAAAGAAAAAAAAGAGAAAAAAGAGAAAATTGTAAAGCCCTCCCCAAAAAACAGTGAAAGAACAAACAGTAAAAAAATACAATTTTCATATAAGGACAAATTTGAATTAGAACAGATTGAAGAAAAAATCCTGTCAGCTGAAACAGAAGCTGATGAGCTTGAGACAAAAACAACAGATTCTAAAATAACCAGCAACCCTGAAAAGATGAACAAGCTATATATTCAACTCACACTTGCCCAGGAAAATGTTGAAAAACTCTATTCAAGATGGGAAGAGCTTGAAGAGTTAAAGGCTTCTTCTACATAAAACCTTTCTGGCCGATATATAGCAGAACTTCCTGGGCAGCCTCATCCGGAGTCAAATCTGTGGTATCAATGCGCAGCTCAGGATTTTCAGGGTCTTCATAGGGATCATCAACACCTGTAAAACCCTTTAAAAGTCCTGCTCTTGCCTTGGCATACATACCCTTTCGATCCCTTTTTTCACACTCCTTTATGGGAGTTGAAACATGGATCTCAAAAAATCCGCCATAGGCCTCAATGGATGATCTTATTTCCGAGCGTGTTGTTTCATATGGTGCTATGGGAGCACATATTGCAATACCTCTGTTTTTTGTAATCTCTGCTGCCACAAAGCCTATGCGCCTGACATTTATATCCCTGTGCTCCTTTGAAAATTTTAGTTCACTTGAGAGATTCCTCCTTACAATATCACCATCAAGAAGGGTTACAGAACGAACACCTCTCTCCATAAATCTTGAATAAAGCACCTTTGCTATGGTTGATTTCCCGGCTCCTGAAAGACCTGTTAAAAAAACTGTAAAGCCCTGGTTACATGGCGGAGGATAGGATTTTTGAAGCTCCTCTACCACTTCAGGAAAGGTAGCCCATTCAGGAACTTTTTTCCCTGCACGTATTCTTTTACGTATATCACTTCCTGAAAAAAAGATACTCTCCTTTCCTTCAGGAACGTTACTGACACTTCTGTATTCATCTTCAAAGGGCAGATATACCATCTGCTCAAAGGTCACAACATTAACACCAGTCTCTCTGGCTGCATCTTCTGCAAGACGAGTGGCATCGTCATATTTGTAAAAAGGCTCTCCTTTGCTGTCCTTTCCAGGGCTTGCATGGTCATGACCTATGACAAAATGAGTACACCCGAAATTCTTTCCAATGATCATATGCAGAAGAGCATCCCTTGGTCCTGCCATTCTCATTGCAAGGGGAAGAAGATTTAAAACAAAGGAATCCGGAGGATAATGATCTACAACTTTTCTATAGCATCTCATCCTTGTATAATGGTCAAAATCCCCGGGTTTTGTCACTCCTGCAACGGGCAGCAGCAGAAGATTTGCCCTGGCCTTTCTCATGGCCTGTATGGTCATCTCAAACTGGGGCCTGTGCAGAGGCTGCCTTGTATGAAATCCCACGACCCTCTTCCAGCCGAGCCGTGCAAAGATACTCCTCACTTCCTTTGGTGTCATCCTGATCTGCTTGAAATCTGAATGTATGGGAAGATTTAAAGCCTCAATTTTTCCGCCAATATAATATTTTCCAGGCCTGTTATAAAGATAATCAACGCCTGGATGCTTTTTGTCAGTTGTACCGTATATTCCAAGGGCCTCTTTTTCAATGTTAACAGGCCAGATATCTTCCACAGCCATTACTCCAAGAAGAAACCCCTCCTTGTCCCTTAACGCCACAGACTGTCCAATCTCAAGAGTTGAGGCAAAATTCCGGGCAATATCAAGAGAGACAGGAACGGGCCACAGTTCACCTGTTTCAAGGCGCATTCGATCCAGCACCGCTTCATAATCAATCTGTTTCATAAAACCTTTAAGAGGTGTATAAACTCCTGTAACAAGAAGTTCAAAATCACAGATCTGCCTCTCGTTAAGGATCACATCCGGCATTGTTGAAGTGATCTTTTTTAAAAGTGTGCAGCACTCCTGATCCGCAAGAAGATCTACAAGTTTGCCTGTTTCGCTCTCTGGTTGTTCTAAGGATGAAGTATTCATGCTTTATCTAATAATCAATTAACAGCTCCATGTCAACATGAAAAAATCGGGCTTGAGTCTAATTTGGAAAATTTTTATTTACATCAACGGGAATTGCTGCAACAGACAAATTTAGCTTGACCATAATCAGGTTCAATGATATAAAATTATGGTTGTGCATAATAGATCGTTATGCATGTACAAATAGCATAGGGGTATGAGGGAACTACCTCTTTTTTTTAATCCTTGCTCCCGAGACAGGAGCTTTATTATCCGTAAGGAGACAGTGTATGAGAAGATATGAAACTATCTTTATTGCAGACCCTGACCTTCAGGAAAAGGTTCAAAAAAACCTTTTTGAAAAATTCACTAATCTGATTGATCAGGAAAAAGGAATTATAGTAGATGTTGATGACTGGGGCAATAAAAAACTTGCCTATGAAATCAATAAAAAATCACGTGGTCATTATGTATGCATGACATACGTCGGAACTGGAGAGCTTGTTAAGGAGCTTGAAAGAAATTTCAGACTTGACGATAAAATCATGAAATTCATGACAATCCTTCTTGAAAAAGAGGTTGACCCTGAAGCACTGAAACAGGAGATTGAGGCTGCAAAAGAAGCTTCCAAGCCTGCTGACGAACCTTCTAAGCCTGCGGCAGAACATTCTAAGCCTGCTGAAAAACAGGTTGAAACCGAAACCACTGCTGAACCTGAATCTGAAACTGAAAAAAAGACAGACGAAGCTGAAAAGACAGAGGAGGAAAACTAAAATGGCCTTTCGGAAAAACCAGAAAAAAAAATTTTACCAGCGCCGCAAAGTATGCAAATTTTGTGCAGACAGCACCCTTGAAATTGATTATAAAGATGTCAAGACTTTAAGGCAGTTTATTACAGAAAGAGGTAAAATAATTCCAAGAAGAATTACAGGCACATGTGCAAAACACCAGCGGGTTCTGGCAACTGCCATTAAACAGGCAAGAACAATAGCTATGCTTCCCTATGTGGGCAAACTCGGCTAAACAGAAATAAGAGCTATTTAGTGGAGAGTTTAAAGAAGTGACTCAACAGACAGTTCAAAACAGACTATTAAAAGATATTATCACTGGAATAGCTGTTTCTATTTTAATATTTGCAGTAACTGTTTACATCCCTGTTCTTGGATTTTTCCTGGCTTTTCTGCTGCCCATGCCTGTTCTTTTGTACAGATTGAAGCTTGGCAGAAAGCCTGCGGCTGTAATAATGGCTGCTGTTTTCAGCATTATAGCTGCTGTTACAGGTGGAATGTATGTTGATCTACTCTTCTACGGCTCTTTACTCATTACTGGTTTTTTTCTGGGAGAGTATATAGAGATGCCTCTTTCCATTGAAAAGACAGGTTTATACACAGGTCTTACAACTATTGGAATATGCACTTTAGTACTGTTTCTCTATGCTGTTGTCACTGGCCAGAATATTATCTCCATTGTGTCGGAATACGTTGCAAAAAACATTGAGATAACATTACAGCTCTATTCAGAGATGGGTGTACCTGAGGAAAATATTGAGATAATATCAAGTTCAATTGATACTGTTCAATATATTCTGGTCAGAATATTGCCGGCTCTCATCGCAACAATGCTGATGTTTGGAATATGGATAAATCTTCTTTTTATCAAATTAATTCTGGTAAAAAAGAAAATTACCATTGCAAGGCTTGAAAAGCTCAACCAATGGAGAGCACCG
>JAYEHB010000289.1:0-7648 GCA_034659375.1 Thermodesulfobacteriota bacterium | reverse complement strand
CTTTCCGGATTTGGCAATACTTCAAAGGTACAGACAAAGGGGGGTAAAAGTCTTCCGAACTGACCTGTCAGGTGCTGTGCAGATAACAGTTGGCAGTGAACAATTGAAAATTGAAAATTGAAAATTCATAATTGAAAATTCACAATTAATAATTCACAATTCACAATTCAAAATTTTTATATAAAAAAGGATCGGTAACATTGTATTACATATATTTCCCCTATGCTTTTGCTGTTTCAATCTTTATTTTTTTTGATTCTTCAAAACAGAACGTTTCAAGGTGGTGGGCACTGCCGGCTTTTTTTGCACCAGTGGTGACGTTTTATTATTTTATTAAAACAAGGGCTGCAAAAGGGATAGTTCCACTTTTGATATCTGTTATTCTTTTGGCAGCGGTTGGAACAGGTGAGACGATTATCTACTCCATTGAAAAGGAAAAAGCAGAATTTGCAAAATATTCCCCTGTTGCAAGGCAGATGATAATTTTGAGCCGGAAACTTAAAATAACCACAACTGATTTTGACAATGCCATTGAAAAGCTTGAACAATTGAGCAAAATAGAGTCAAGTCGCTCTAGTATGGCAGAAACAATGGAATTTATTCGTGGTACAAGGGTATTGATTTTAAAAAATAGAGATGCTGTTCGCAGGCTTAAGGTTTTTGCCTCTGATTACAGTGCTGTCCTTAAAAAGGAGAACCTTTTATGGATGAAAAATATTGCATATTACTATAATAACAAGACAATAATCCAGTATGATACAAGTCTGGATTACTATCTTGATTCCTTTGAAACTCTTTTGCAGTACACCTTTGAAAATTTTAACGCTATTGATGGGAAAAGTTCCGTGCACCTGAGAAATTATGATGCATATTATATGAAATACAGACGAGCTGTGGACAGGCACAACATACTTGGAGTTCAGAGGATTCAATTCCAGAACAGGTTTTTGAGACAGCATCCTCAACTAAAGTCCTATCTGCCCGCAATACATCATGCTGGTTTTTTAAAGCTATGGGAATAACTTTTTTCTCTGGTATATTGCAGAAAAGGAATAATCACCCTGTTTCTGTTTCCGCCTGATCCATCATAGGTAACACTTACAATGGGAACGCCGCTCTTTTTTTCAATGTTTGCTGCCATGGCTTCAGTTACAAGGGCAGGGCAGCAGAAAGAGGGGCTTGTCTGGACAAACAGTGCAAGATCCGGGTACTCCTTGATTGTGTAGTGGATTTTCAGGATATTATCCATGGATTCTCCTGTATGCTCAGGTTTGAGATCATATCTGGCAAGAATCTCTTCATGGGACTCTGTATAATTAAGGTCGTTTTCATTTAAAAGGTGTTTAAAATATTTGTAATACTGTTTTTCCATTCTATTCATTGTAACAAGAAGAGTCTTGTAAGAGATGAGATTTAAATATTTTCCCTCGTTAAACCATTTTTTAAAATATGAACCGGCAATCATCTTTGCAAATCTGTAATAGGGCGTTGGAACAACTTCCCCGCCGTTTTCTTCAATAAAATGGATGAGATTCTGGTTCATTATATCATTATCCCTGACATAAAAATCTCCAAATATTCCAACCTTTGGACGTTTCTCTTTTTTTACAGTATCTATCCATGCAAAAAAAGACAGTGCTTCTGCAAGGGCATCTTCTTTTGATCCCTTTTCTTTAAATGCTGTTTCAAGAATTGCAGCTGCCTTTTCTATTGCTCTGTCAGTTTCACCTTTGATCTTTTCATAGGGTCTGATTTTGCATCCCACCTTTCGGATAAGACCTCCAAACATATAAGCAAAATAAGCATTTACAGCTGCCTTAATGGATATCTCTTTAAAGGCAAAGTCACCTCTGTACACATCTGCTTTTTCCATTCCCGGCCGGGATGTAACAATGGACTTAATAAAGGATGGATACATCTTTATATTACATGAAATATCTGATCTGCTCATCCACAGCACACATTTTTCAGGATTCAGATTATGATTTTTAATGGTCTGTGCATATCCGATAGCAATGGCATTTAACGGAATACACTGGCCTGTATTGGTTTTAAGGCTTTCTCTTATGGTATCGTCTGTCTCCTCCATGAGAATTGTATTGTAGCCTTCAGCAGCAAGGGTTGCTGCAAGCAGTCTTCCTGTTATGGGGTCCCAGTTGGGATAGATAATGGTCTTGTTATTGAGTGTTGCAGCAAGTCTGCAATTGAGATGATCAAGGTTTACCTCTTTTGAATCTAAAGGCGTAAAATAGTTTTTGTGGTTTCGAAATGCCCTTACTGCAGCTTCAATACGGGTTTCATACCCCACATTTGAATCATGCTCATCTAATTCCAGTACAAGGTATGGTTTGTTATGGGCCTCCATGATTTTTTTAAAATAATCAACGCCAAAGGCATCGGGAGAACATTTAAATGATGTAATATAAACCGGATATAGATTTCTGGTTCTGGCTGCAACAAGGGCTGCTTTCATAATTGTTGCTGCATGCTTCCAGTGTATCTCATTTAAAAGAGGGTCAATCATGGAAAAATCCTGATCTGAGAACTCAAGCATGTCCTGGAAAAAGGTCTTTATCTTAAGTGATGAAAAAATATCAGGTATGCTGCTGTTAAGTGTTGGAGAGAGAATTGTATAAGGTCTTCCCAACAGTACCACATCTACATCATTGGAATTTTCTCTTTTGTGATTTAATATGTTTTTAAGCCTGTTGCTGTACCCTTTTTTCCATTCCAGGGCTTTGTCATAGGCTGAAGAGATATCAAAGAAACTGATGTTCTTATCTGATATTTTTTTTAATGATCTGTAGAGCTCAATTTTTGTATAAAAATTAGTATAAAGATATTTTATCACAGGAGAGATCAAGCGTTCTTTGTTTATGCCGGGAATAGTTGATACAATGGATGGCAGGTATTGGGTATAGTAACAAAACTGTCTTCTTTTGTTTTTATCTTTTGTTCTCTCTTCAAAATAAAATGGAAGAAAAACATAGTCACTTTTTTCCAAAAGATATGATACATGGCTGTGCATGGAAATTACCGGGGTGCAGAATTCAGCACTTGCAAGGGCTCTTCCCTTTGATACAGGAGATTTTAGTTTTTCGCTTGTAATGGTTTTTATACCGAGTCTGTTGAAAAAGAATTTCCATAGATCCAGATCTTCAACAAGGTGAAGTGCTGCAGGAATTCCAATGGTGAAATCTGCTGTTACAGGGTTTTGTTCCGGCAGATCAGTTACTTTTTTTCTTGCAGCAAGTAGATTGTAACTCTTTTTCTTTGCAACATAATGGTTTGTATCATAATCCCTGCCGCATAAAAAGCCAAATGCCACAGTTTCGTTATCTATTGTGGCAATGGTGAGTTTGCAGTTGTTTGTGCAGAGATTGCAGACCTCCTGCCTCACCGGAATACTCTTTTCCCATAAGTTAAAGCCACGGAATTTGCTGATTTTGGTCTTTTGCTCCTTGAGTGTAAGGGCAACTCCTAAAGCTCCTGTGAGATGACAGAATTTTGATACATGTATTGGCTGTTTAAGTTTTTGCTCAAAAGCTGCAATAAGACTTTTGTTTTTTGCAGTTGCTCCCTGGAAAAGTACTGTTTTACCGATTTTTGCAACAGTTGCAACCTTTGTTAAGTAATTGTCCCTCACCGAGTGAAGGGCTGAGGCAAGAACTTCCTCGACTCTGTAATTTTCCGAGAGAAAATGGTTGATATCCCTTTCCATGAAAACAGTACATCTGTCACTTGAGGCTGGTGATTTTGCAGATTCTGTTCTTGATGAATAGTCATTTAAAGAACATCCAAGTTTTAATGCCTGCTCTTCAATAAAACTTCCAGTACCTGCCGCACACACTGTATTCATAAAAGATGATGTCACCACGCCGTCTTTCATTGTGGTGAACTTTGCATCCTGACCCCCGATTTCAATTATTGTATCAACATCTCTGTTCAGTTCATAGGCAGCTCTTGCATGGGCACTTATCTCATCCAATACAAGATCAGCTCCAATTATACCGGCAGATATCTTTCTTCCAGACCCGGTTGTTCCGCATCCTTTAATATCAATTTTGATTCCATATCTGTTGCAAAAGGAATCTGCTGATTTAAATATTTTCTGCACAGCATCAACAGGTTTTGAAGCAGTTCTGGTATAAAAGCCTGCCATAACCTCGCCGGTTTCTGTGATGATCACAGCTTTAGTACTTGTGGAGCCAACATCAACGCCAAGATAGGAGTTGGCTGAATCAAATTTTTCAGGATCAATGTAGATATCAACCTCAACCCCATGGGTTTTATGATTTAAACCGGCAGAATTTGAAAAATCCGGATAATCAGAAAATTTCAGCTTAAGCTCTGGATAGAAGTATTTTCGTGTTTTTTCCTGTTTGTAAAGAAGATCATCAACCGTTGCATAACACTGTTTTCCGGGAAATCGAATTTTCTTTTTTTCAAGATTGTCTGCCATACAGAGAGCAGTACCAAGAGCTCCGTAAAGATGGGAATGGGGATCACATGTAAGGGATGTCCCGGCAAGTGATTCAAGATGTGCTTTTACAGAACTGTTTTTTGCAACTCCACCGCAGAAAATAACCGGCGTTCTAATATCATTTTTAGTAAAAAGTGTGTTAAAGAGATTTTTGGCAAGCCCCTTGCACAGACCGTCACATATCTGGGGTACTGAAAATCCCTCCTGCTGGGCATGGATAAGGTCAGTTTTGGCAAACACAGCACAACGTGTTGCAATGTCGGGAATGTTTGAGGTGTTGTCACATGCCTGTCTTGCAAGTTCCCGGGAGGTTTCAAGTCCAAGACGGCTGGCCTGCTGATCAAGAAAACTTCCTGTTCCCGCAGCACATGAAGTGTTGTTCTTTGAGCCGGAATAGTTGCCATGTTCGTCAAAAAGACTTAAACTGAATTTTTCACCACCAACATTGAGTATGGAGCCAATTTTATTGTAAAGGTGTTTTGAAGCCCTGATGATGGATACCTGGTCATCAAATTCTTCATCCCTTTTAACTGAAGAGTGGGTAGAAGATGTTACTGCAATATGGGCAATATTTGCAAGATCTGTTTTTAAAAGAGCTCTTTTTAGTCCATCAGGGATATTGCCGTGGTGAAATGTATATCCTCTGCTTATGATTTTTTTATCCAGAGATATTTCAGCAGCAGCAACAGAGACTGAACCAATATCAATACCAAGAATGTTTGATGCACATGCCATTTTAAAGTTTCTCCTTTATCTCATTCCAGAATTCAGTAACACCTTTGTGCCATCCTTCAAAAAATAGTTTTGTATATTTATTCAACTCCTGTGTTGTCTTTTCCATATAACTGCCACGGGCAGCACTGGTTTTTAATCCGGCCCCGGCCACAACAAAAGAGGAAAGTTCGGTTTGGGTACATGGGGTTTGATATAAAACATCAGAGTTGAGAATTTCTGTGAAATATGTGCCAAGCCGGGGATCTGTTAATATCTCATCTGAACAGGTAATTCCCACAGCATAAATAAGCTCATCATAATGTGCACTTCTGGCCCATTGAAGCCCCTCAATTCTGCCGTTTTCAGAATAGTTTCCCTCGGACTGTATCTTTTCAGCCCTCAATCTTTCAATTATTTCAGAGATGTCACTCTCCTGGAAAAATCTTTTCTGGAACTCCTCTTTTTTAGTGATTGCCTCGGCAAGGGCATCCTGAAACATTTTTGAGAGATTAAATGACTGTCTCCATTTTTCCATTTTTTCGTGGAGCATATCAGGTATGCTCAGGGTTATTCTCTGTGTCATATCTATGATCTTTTTTTTAGTGTTAGCAAAAAAATAAGCTGACAATGCGTAACTACTCCACAATTAGTAACAGTTCCATCAACTACTTGTAAGCGTTTACATATGGGCTGCAGATGCAGGGCGGTGGGCACACAGACTACTGTACTTCAAGTGCCCTTCAATACAGCAGATGCAGCACCCTGTGGAGGCTTACCACAAGTATTTGTTGTTAATCTGTATGCGTGCATTATTTTCGATACATACTATTATTTTGAGTATGTGTCAATAAAAAATTTCTTAATTCATTCTTTTTTTAATTGACACTTGCAACGTTATGCGTTACATTCACTTATGTCAATAAGGAGAATTCATAAATGATAAAATCATTTAAACATAAAGGATTAGAAAAATTATTCCAATCAAATGACAAAAGCAAAGTCAACCCGGGACATGTTTTAAAGCTATGTCGGGTTTTGGATCGTTTGGATGCATCCTTGTCACCCTTAGACATGAATTTACCAGGTTATAAATTACATAAACTATCAGGAGATAAAAAAAATATATGGTCAGTTTGGATAAGTGGCAATTGGCGTGTAACATTTCAGTTTGATGGAGTACATGCGGTGGTTGTTGATTATCAAGATTATCATTAAATCTGTTGTAAATATTTACTATCTGTTTAGGAGGAATCTATGTCAGCCAACAGAAAGCCAACACATCCAGGTGAGATTTTGCGAGAGGATGTAATAAAACCACTTGAAATAACTGTGACTGATGCTGCCAAATATATAGGAGTCACCAGGAAAACCTTATCAGCATTGTTAAATTGCAAAGCATCTTTGAGTCCAATAATGGCGCTGCGTGTTGCAAAGGCAACAAATACAACTCCTGAGAGCTGGCTTTATATGCAGGCTAAGCTTGATTTATGGAAAGCATCTAAACAATCTTTGAAAATAGTTGAGTTTTCGAACCAGCAACAGCATAGAATCGTAAGCATAAAAGGATAAAGAGATGAGAATTTTTTTTAGACTGGTTTTATTCGTTACTCTGTTTGTTTCTGTTGCTGTGTCTGTCTATGCTGGTGAAGATGACTCCTTTGACGAATTTTTTGAGGATTATGAAATTGCCCGGGAGCATGAAGTTGTGCCGGACCCTTTTTACTGGTTTAATTATGGAATGTACTCATTTAATGATAAACTCTATTTCTGGGTATTGAAACCTGCTGTAAAGGGTTATAATGCCGTTACTCCTCTTGTGGTGCGAAGGGGCATTAAAAATTTTTTCTATAATCTTCTTTTTCCTGTGCGGTGTGTAAATTCTGTTCTTCAAGGGAAATTTATGGGCGCATGGAATGAGCTGGGAATTTTTCTGATAAATTCAACGGCTGGTTCTCTTGGCTTTACAAGGCCGGCTCAGACTGTTTTTGATATGGAAAATTCAAACGAGGATTTTGGTCAGACCCTTGGTTCATGGACCATGCCGGAAGGATTCTATCTTGTTCTGCCAATGCTTGGGCCTTCAACTCTGCGTGATTCAATGGGCATTGTTGGAGATTATCTCTTAAAGCCTGTGAATTACCTTGAGCCTTGCGAGTTGTCCATGGGAATCGACACCTTTGACAGAATCAACAGTATTTCATTTAAAATCAAAGAGTACGAAGTCTTAAAGAACTCTTCTTTTGCTCCCTATGAAGCCATAAAAGATGCGTATCTCCAGGTGCAGAGATTGAAAATTGAAAATTGAAAATTGAAAATTGATAATTCATAATTCATAATTCATACCTTGAACTGTGCATTGATCTTAAAGAGATTTGTTGCAGGAAGATTTAAAATTTCATCAACCCCTGTTTTTTCAGATATCTCCCTTAGATTCTCTTTGATTTCTTCAAC
>JAYEHB010000288.1:0-7743 GCA_034659375.1 Thermodesulfobacteriota bacterium | reverse complement strand
AGCTTAAAAGTGATAAGCAATTTATTAAAACAAATCTTATGATTGCAAGAGTTTTTTTTAATATGGATGTAGAAAGTAATTATTTTAAGGATATAAAGAATGAAAGGTTTGAAAAATTTAAACTGCTTGCTTCCCAGAACTAAAGATATCTTATTGGAATTGATAGAAACATGTGACTTTCTTTATAAATATGTTCTGGTTGGTGGTAGTGCCCTGACATTACATCTATGCCATAGAAAAAGTGAAGATCTGGATTTTTTCACTGTTGAAGATAATTTTGATAAACAAGAAATAATGCTATACATAAAAAAATTTGATACAAAAGAGATAATAAACCAAACAGACGAACAGATAGATTTATTGTTAAATGGTGTAAAAGTTACTTTTTTTAATGCAAAATGGAATTTTTTGCAACCATCTCACTGCAAGATCTTTAATTTGGCAACAATTCAAGCAATCGCTATAATGAAGGTAAATGCATTATTTTTAAGGGCAAAATACAGAGATTATTATGATCTGTATTTCCTGGTAAAAAAACGTATGGACTTGAATGAAATTTTTGAATTAAGTGAAAAAGTAGTTGCAGGTATAACATTTAAACAGTTTGCAGTGGCATTAGTCTATATTGATGATATAGACGATGATAATATCGATTATCTTGAACCAGCTGAAAACATAGATAAAAAAAGAATAAGAGATTTTTTTCAAAAACGTTTGAATCTGCTCACATAGCAGGTATAAGGTATATTCCGAATTTTTGCAACCCAGGCAGAATGCATCGGTGCTTAACCTGAAGGTCACACGTAAAATGTCAAGTTATTTTTGTGCGAGTCCTAAGTGGAATACAGGTTGTCATTCCTTGCCAGGATGCTCTTTCGTTTTTGATTATTTTACATGGCGGCATTTCAATTTTTGTGAACAGAGCCGGAATTAAGTTTTGAACCAGTTGCTCAATGATTGCAATGCGTTTTTTTTCAGAAACATTTGGTTCACAGGTAAGTGTCTTAATGATGCCATGCCACGATTCAAAATCATATTTTCTTTTCGGTTGTTCATACCACCGACGTTTCAGAGCATGAAGAACCACGGTTGACGCATCTGGAGACAACCTCGAACTGACCATCTGAATTATTTTAATGACATCCATCCGGTAGAACGAACCACGTTCACGGTCATCATGCTGATAATGCAGGCAAAAAACCATGGGATGTTGAAATGAGCCCTGGGCCTGATAACCTGCAAATATGATTCTGTCTTCATTGGTCCTGGTATTTGGGCCACGGATTTACAATGGTCATTAGAATATACGCTGAAGACTTTTAGTGTAAAGAACTTTTGAAGGATGCCTAAAATTTATTCAAATACAATATTTAAAGCTTCCTTACAAGCATCCATAATATTTCCATCAACAATGCCCAATTTTTTTACAAGTCTTTTTTGAGAAACTGATCTTACCTGGAATAAATCAATAGCAGAAGTCTTGGTAAGGCTATTCTCCCTGGTAGGCTCGACGATAACCATCCATGGCACCCTCTTGTAATTTTTTTTGAAGTCTGTCAGTGGTGCAACAATTTTAAGGGGAAGTCTTCCAATTCTATTACTGTTCACAATAACACAGGGTCTATTCTTTTTTATCTCAGCACCGATGGCCGGGTCAAGATTAACACGCCATATAGCTCCCTGTTTCATAAAAAACCATCGGCATCTATTATTGTCATATCGGTCAACCCGGCATCATTTTCATACTCTTGTGCCATCATATCGACAGCATCTTGAATCTGTTTTAATTTTTGCTGTTTCAGGTAAGCTTTTAAAGCAACCTTGATAATTTCTGATTTGGAAATTTTGACCTCTTTTTTAAGATTATCAAGTGCCAGATTCATGCTGTGGGGTAATGAAAATGTAATACGATCATATTTGTTTTGTAATATCATGGTCATTCTCCTTTAAATTAGACATCATAATAATACATCAAATCTTGATGCTTGCAAACGATTTTTTGTTTAATAAGAAAATTGTTGGGGTCAGAGCTACGATCCTGTAAGATCCGAACCGAACCTTTTTAGATATGCCAAGTTCTGTACCCACCGAAAATATCTGTTTTAAATCAGATTTTATTTCTGAATTAAGCTTATTATACCCAAGGACTTCAATTGATGTGATGGATGAAAAGAAGAAATTGTCATTATTTAACAACCAATGATAAGCAACGGGATCTTCGTGTTTGGTTGCATAAATAAAAATATTACTGTCAACAAGATAAGTCACGATCCTTCCTTTGTTCTCGTTGCCATTTTACTGGATCTTTAATATTTTGGAATGGGTTTGCTTTTCTAAGAGATTCAAGTGTGCCTTTTAAGTGTTGTTTTGAGATGCTGGAATTTTGTTCTTTTAAAACTTTTTTATTTTGTAGTAAAACTTTGGCATCCGTCATATCAGCATAAAAGTACTTTACACTTTTTCAGTAAAACCACCTTTAAATTAAGGAATGGTTTCAGAAAGTGTAAAGTACTTATGAAGGATGCCTGGACTTGAATGAAATTTTTGAATTAAGTGAAAACATAGATAAAAAAAGAATGCTCCCTAAGGTCTATTCCGAATTTTTGCAACCCAGGCAGAATGCATCGGTGCTTAACCTGAAGGTCACACGTAAAATGTCAAGTTATTTTTGTGCGAGTCCTTAGACATTCATAATCATAATCATAAGACATTCATAATCATAATCATAAGACATTCATAATCATAATCATAAAACTACAAATATTTGACGGAACTCGTTTGAATACCAGCAGTATTGATCCCTACCATTTTTTTTGCCATTCAGCAATCAGACCAGCATTGCTCAAAGTGATTTCCATTAGTGTTGATAATGCACGACTAAAGTAGACTGACCTGTGTCCGCCGAACATATGGGCCAACTCATGAAAATAGGTACTGAGAGCCTCTCCAAAAGCATCCGCTTGTAATAATGATTTTTTGAGTGCAATATATGGCAGCTGATATCGGATAGGAATTCCGTAAAAATCATGTAAACAGTCGTTAAGTGGAATACAGGTTGTCATTCCTTGCCAGGATGCTCTTTCGTTTTTGATTATTTTACATGGCGGCATTTCAATTTTTGTGAACAGAGCCGGAATTAAGTTTTGAACCAGTTGCTCAATGATTGCAATGCGTTTTTTTTCAGAAACATTTGGTTCACAGGTGATACTGAATCCACCGTTTTTTTCACATACATCTTCCAGAACAGGGTATCCCAATTCAACAAATGCCCCCTGTACGAGCCGAAAACCTCCTCCTAAGATTTTCAACCAGTCAAGGGCTTGCCGACGACTGTTGTATCTGGAAAGATCGTTCCTCTTTACCTGACGGGCAACCAGCAGATTCGGGTTTGCTTCTCTCCAGGCTGCGGTTTGTTCCGCAGAGCCTGCAATATTTCTTATAAGTGTCTTAATGATGCCATGCCACGATTCAAAATCATATTTTCTTTTCGGTTGTTCATACCACCGACGTTTCAGAGCATGAAGAACCACGGTTGACGCATCTGGAGACAACCTCGAACTGACCATCTGAATTATTTTAATGACATCCATCCGGTAGAACGAACCACGTTCACGGTCATCATGCTGATAATCATGCAGGCAAAAAACCATGGGATGTTGAAATGAGCCCTGGGCCTGATAACCTGCAAATATGATTCCCTGCCCTCTGTCACCATAGGTACTTGGATATCCGTCAGGCTTCTCTGTTGTTGAACGAAAGAAGATAGCTGAACCTGACGATTCCCAGATCTTTTCTCCTAATAAAGGATTTTCCGGATAATAGAAACTGAGCAGAACGGTATGAAGAAGACTGATGTCGTTGAACGGAAAAATAGACAGAACGGTATCCGTTCTTTTTTTTCTGTTTCGCTGAACGTTGTAGGCAAGTGACTTAAGACTCCGTTCGTCAACAATCAGGTCAGTTGTGGCAACACTCAATTGCCAGTCACGAGAAAAAATTTCAACATTCCAGTTGTGATCCCGCACCGCACATAAAGAGGCAATTTTAAAGCCTTCGCCAAAGTATCCAGCGTAGCTCCCGGTATCTTCACGTTTGGTCGATGCACCAATATGCAGCAGCCAGTCATAACTGAAACCAACATCCCGGGCTTTTAGCTGCAGCACCCCGTCGGAAAGCGTATACGAGAATCGTTCTTTCCACTCGCACCATTTTACTGCATCATAAAAATTTTGAACGAAATCTCTTAATACCTTGAATTTAGTCCAGCGAACAGGGTAATCATAAATCAAATTCAGGGAAATCAATTCCATAATATATTTGTTTTTCCATAAAGGTTAATCAGCAAAGCCTGACCCTGCCATGGCAACTTCAACTGTGAGCAGGAGTGCATTTGCAGGAATGTGGAGGTTAAAGTCACTCATGGAGTGTACCAGAACAGCAACGGCTGCCGTCATTGATGCAATGGCAATTCCCCTGGTCTGGCGGCTTCGCTTTTGTGAATTTAAAAAAGCCTGTTTAAAAAAGAGAAAAATCATCCAGAGCATGATCGGGATAACCAATATACCAAGCTCTGCTGTGAAATGAAGATAATCATTATGGGCCATGGTATAGAGGCTGTTCAACCCCGGGGGCTGAAACCGGGGAAAACTTACGGCAAAGGTACCAGGCCCGGTTCCTGTTAAAGGTTTTTCCATTATCAGGTTTTGTATGCCCTTCCAGGCTGTTATTCTTCCTTGAATATTTGCTGCAGGATCTTTTTCTGTAACGGTCATGACACGTTCCACCACAGGTGTGGAGGCAAGTATAAAGATCAAAACAGAAATTGAGGCCGCTGCCAGGGAGAGGATGAGCTTTTTCCGGCTGAAATCTTTCTGTTTTAAAAAAAATATCATCAAAAAGATTCACCAGGGCAGGGCCATTACTGGATTTTTTCGACATCTTACCATTTTTAGCAGATATCTTTCCTGACTTATCCAATATTTTTACCGCTTTTGGGGACAATTTATCAGAAATCGCATCAACAGACCCTTTTGCACCATGTAAAATATAAGCAATATTACCTCGTTCCGGCAAAACCCCTTCAGCTTTTGCAATTATATCCATTATGGTGGGGTGAAAATCCAGTTCATACAGGCCCGGTCGTTTTACAGCTCCTGAAATAAAGAACTGAAGACTGTGGTACTCCTTTACCTGGATATGAATCTGGGGGTCAACAAAATAGTCAGCTGCAAGGGGTTTTCTGATTTTTGACTCAAGGCTGGTTAAAGAGATGCCCCGGGCATATGTTTTACCCAGAAAAGGCACATTGATATTCCCCTTGTCATTAACCACCAGTTCAACATTAACCTGCTCTTCGCCGCTGGCTATAATAACGATAACAAGAACATCTCTGCTGCCTATTTTGTATCCTGTCCCGGATGAATCTCCATGACAGAGAGTTACTCCTGCCATGGAAAACAAAAGAACAAAAAATATCAACCCTGAAAAATACAAATTAATAGTTTTTTTTAACATCTGCTAACTCTCTTGTAAATCATTTACTTTGCACCAAGATCATAATGAAAAGCAGCATTGCACATAATATATTCATTATCATAATCCCTTCCGGAAAGGTTTGAATTTCTTTTTTCAAAACCTCCCTCAAGGCCGATTGTAAAAAAATCATTTATGAAATAATCAACCCCGGTGGATAAAAACCAGACATCGTCATCCCTTGAAGATGTTTCATAATCACTTTTCTGGTAATACCCGTTTAAAGTGCAGTTCAGCTTTTCCATGAACAGATGCGTCACCTTTGCAGTAAATCTCGTGGCAGTGTAATAGGTATCCCCCATACCTGCATCATTGAAATTTTCGCTCAGGGCGACAAGTATGCTGCTCCTGGGCAGATCTGTTTTTTCTGGAGGATTTTGCCCTGTAAGGATAATTTGCCAGGAAAAAGTATCAAAATCGTCAACCGTTGATTCATCAAAATTCCTGTCGTGGTATCCAGCACCTGCAGTCAGGCTAAAATATTTACCAGAACGGGTAACACTGAGCATTACCTGGTTTGATGTGTAATCTACTGTTGCTTTCTCATAATCCCGTTCCCATATCTGATAGTTAAGGTCAAAGGATGTTTTTGAGTTCAGGTTGTAAAACAGATCAAAGTCCCCCCGGTTTTCATTAGAATCTTCCTGAACGTCTTTGTCGTAGTCAGTGATAAAACTGGTGTATTTAATGACAGCTCCAAACTTATCATTAAATCTGTAAATCATCTTTGGAGTTAATTTGTTTAACTGGTATTTATAAGGATGGCGTAAAACCCCTATCCCTTCAGGGTAGGGGATGTAAGCCATCGTTTTAGCCTTGACTCTGAATATATTTTTCAATTGTTTCCTTACTTACGTTGCCTATGCTGCAAGCAAAATACCCATCACTCCAAAAAGTTTTCTCTCTCCAAAAATGTTTTTGTAAATACAGATAGTTGTCTTCTTGTCGCCATATTCTATAAGTCGATATTTGCTTTAAGAATCGGACAATATCCAAAACAGATTGTGTGGGATTGTAGCTTGCTAATAAATGTATGTGGTTTTGGTCAACTTGGATTTCAATTATCTCAAAATCTTTTTCTTCAGCTATATCAAACATAAGCCGTTCGATTTGCCCGCCAAGTTTCGCTAATAGTTTTTTACGATACTTACACACAAAAATTAAATGCACCATGATCAAAAACTTGCTATGGTTTTTTGAGATATAATCCATGATTTTCTTGCACTTATCCGTTTCATTTTGTCAAATTTTGGAATCGGTTTTAAATTGATCTTGTTGCTGTGAATGTCCATTAATATAGCATACCCACTGGACATTCTTCCTTTAATAAAATACTCATTGTTTAAATACAACACCTTATCAAACTTTTTGAACCCATGTATCTTTGCTGTGTCTATTCTTTTCTCAGACCTTACACCTTTTGTCTGCTGATAATCTCCGTCTGAAACGCACTTCTTTAATAATACAGCCCGAGTTTTAAAATTAACATTATAACCCTGACTCGCAATAGCTACGGCGTCTGTATAATGATTTTTTGGCAACTCCATTAGTTGCCTGTGCTCTTTGGTGATAAAACCAAAAGTTTCTATAGCTTCTGGATATAAGTCAAGCAGCTGTTTTCTTATACTGTTCATCTGGGTCGCATGTTTCAAATTTCCCTTTTTTTTGCCTTGCCTTTTTAATTTAACATTTCCAGTATGCAGTTTGTCATGACAGGTTTTACAAAGGGTTATTAAATTTTCAGGCTCATCAGAACCGCCATTTTTTCTAAATATTATATGGTGAACTTCCAGTTTACTATTTTTGGTTTTGCCTTTGCAATGGCAGCATGTATAATTATCTCTATTCAGGATATAGGCTTTTGTGTTGGCAAATCCATAGTTGATACCTTTTTGATATAACCATTTGTTCTTTAATACTTCCGGGTTTTGCAATGCATGAGTGTCAAAACTTGCTGTTTCCATGATTATTTCAGTTATTGGCAGAATACCTAATACAAGATCCTGGGTAAAACCTGTAGTTTCAATCAATAACTTGATTGTAAATGGAGTTCTGTGTTTCACTCTGGCCTTGCCTTCTTTAAGTAATAGTCTTGCTATTACCGGCTTGCAAGGCATTAAAGGTTTTCCTGATTTTGAAATTACATATACCATAAATTCAGTACTCCTGAAAAATACTCACCTCAAGGGTGGATGTGCGTATCTTTAATCT
>JAYEHB010000287.1:0-7792 GCA_034659375.1 Thermodesulfobacteriota bacterium | reverse complement strand
AACGCTGTGTAAAATCACTGTTGTCAATTTCAGCTTTTTTTTTGAATTTTTTTGCTGAAATTGTGCGGGAAGAGACAGCAAGTAAAATGATCCGGAAGTCAGAAGACCTGCCTGAATATATGATCTATTTATTATAAGCCTACGTGGTTTGGGTCTGGATCTGAATTTTTAGTGAGGATGAAAAACGTTATCCCCATATCCAATTATGATTGTGTATGGGGTTTTTTTATGCCCATACCTTAAGTTTAAATTTTAAGTTACGGGGTATAAGTGTATGAAAAGAAAAATTATTTTGTCAGCAGTTCTCTTTGTTTTAACAATTTTTGCAGGTTCAAATCTTTATGCAAAAAATGCAATAATTCTTGCAAGTTTTGGAACAACTGTGCCGGAAGCAGTAAAAGCCATTACAAATATTCAGGAGAGAGTGGAAAAAGATTTTCCTGATACAGAAGTAAGGCTCACTTTTACATCCAACATCATAAGATCCGTTTGGAAAAAAAGACAAACACAGGCAGACCAATGGATTAAAAAAGGAATTCCTGAAAAAGTCCTTTATGTAAAGGGTATTATTGCCACATTTGGAGATCTCCAGGAAGCAGGATACAAAAACATTGTGGTTCAGCCCACACATGTGTTTCACATGGAACAATATCAGGATCTTAAATCCTATGTGGACGCTATGAAATCCATTAAAACAATTAAATCAAAATGGAGTCCATTTGACACCATTGCCTTGGGAAGACCTGCTCTTGGGACAATAGGAAGCCATTATGATTACCATGAAGATCTTGCAAGGGCAGTAAAAATCTTTTCAAAAGATACAAAGCTTGCAAAAAAGAAAAATGCAGTTTTAGTCTATATGGGACATGGAAACGAACACTGGTCAACTGGAATATATGCAGAACTTCAAAAAGAGATGAGAAAAGCATATCCTGGGGTAATGACCTTTGTGGGGAGTGTTGAAGGGTATCCGTCGTTGGAAGATGTTGCAGCAGGTCTGAATCATCTCTCCTTAAAGAACAAGAGAGTTCTTGTAAAACCCTTAATGATAGTTGCAGGAGATCATGCAACCAATGATATGGCAGGAAGCGAAGAAGACTCCTGGAAGAGTGTTTTTGAAAAAAATGGTTTCAAGGTGTTCCCGGTTCTTAAAGGGCTTGGCTCAGATAATGATTTTGCTGATATTTTTGTGGACCATATCAGGGATGCTGCAAAAGATGCAGGGATTAATCTATAATGAACGTAATTTAACGAATTACAGATTATTGATATGAACAATAATGAAGCTTGCAGTCATAACTCGACTTTTGAACTTAAGTTGGCAGTTGTAAGTGGCCTGAAGTCAAGTTTTGGTGATAACTCCAAAAGTTGAGATAATATGCAAATCTTCAAATATAGGAATATGGCATTGAAGTGAGTTTACCGGTTGCGGCCATATCACGAAAGAGAACAGGGTCTCTGGTGCTCCTGTTCTCTTTTGTTCTTTTTGGAATCATACTTGTTTCTGCATCCATGGGGTATGTGAAAATAGGGTTCTCTGATATCTTAAGGATAGTTGCGTCTGAAATATCAGGTAACGCCACCCTTGCCAACGGCATTAGTGAGACTTTCAGGGTAATAGTGATGGAAGTACGCCTGCCACGGATTCTTGCCTGTGCTGCCGTGGGAGGCTCTCTTGCAGTCTCCGGCGTTCTCTTCCAGGGTATTCTTTTAAATCCCCTGGCTGATCCCTACACACTTGGTGTCTCTGCCGGTGCAGCCTTTGGAGCCTGTATTGCAATCCTTTTAAGCCTTGGTGCAGCAATTGTCTCTGTGCCGCTGTTCGCCTTTGCAGGAGCCTGCCTTACCCTGCTCTTTGTAATATATCTTTCATATACAGGAAAAAATTCTTCCGCCTCTCTCTCCTCCAACACTCTTATTCTTTCCGGCATAATCGTTGGAGCCATTCTTTCCGCAGGAATCAGTTTTCTCAAATATACAGCAGATGAACAGGTTGCAGTGATAATTTTCTGGCTCATGGGAAGCTTTGCCTCCAAAACCTGGTTTGATGTAGTGCTGACACTGCTCTTTCTTGGAGGAGGTTTTGTCACAGCCATGTTTTTTGCAAGGGATTTAAATCTTGTCTCTCTGGGTGAGAGATCTGCCACAAGCCTTGGGGTTGACACCAGAAAAGTAACATTGATACTACTTGTAACCGGCTCTCTTCTTGCTGCTATTTCTGTTTCTGTCTCAGGGATAATCGGTTTTGTGGGTCTTCTGGTGCCCCACATGGTAAGGTTTGTAACCGGGCCTGACAATCGTAAGCTTGTTCCGGTTTCAATGCTTGTTGGTGCATCTCTTCTTCTCTGTGCAGATACCATTACAAGAGCAGTCCTGCCCCATGAAATTCCCATAGGCGTTTTAACTGCTATTATTGGAGGTCCTATTTTCTGCTGGATATTTAAAAAAGGTCATACTGCTTAAAGGGTGGGGGGAATTATGGGGGGAATTATGAATCTATCAATACAAAACGTCTCCTTTTCCTATGATGATGAAAAAGTGATTGACCATGTAACTCTTGATTTTCAAAAAGGAAATTTTTATTCAATTCTGGGGCCCAACGGATGCGGCAAGACGACTCTGCTGGATATTCTTGTGGGTCATTTAAATCCTAATTCAGGACAGGTCATTCTTGAGGATAAAAATCTTGCCTTGACTGGAAGAAAAGAGATTGCAAAGAAGATTGCCCTTGTTTCCCAGAACTATAATATAAATTTTCCATTTACAGTCAAAGAGGTTGTAATGATGGGCAGGCATCCATATATACCCCGTTTTTCACCTCCCTGTAAAAAAGATATTGATTGCGTGAATTCAGTCATGGAAAAAACAGGAATCACCAGATTCAGAAATAAAAAAATCACAGAGCTTTCAGGAGGAGAGAGGCAGAGATGTGTCTTTGCCAGGGCTCTTTGCCAGGATACTTCCTGGCTTTTACTTGATGAAGCCTTTTCAAATATGGACATCAGCCATACTTTGAGTCTGCTTGGAATTGTGAAAAATGAGATAAAAGAAAAAAGACGCACTGTTATTTCAGTCTTTCATGATATAAATCTTGCATCAGCCTGGTCTGACAGGCTGATCTTTATAAAAAACGGCAGGGTTGAAGTTGCTGGAAAAGCTGATGATGTAATGACAGAAAAAACAATTAAAAATCTGTTTCAGGTGCAGGCAAAGGTTGAATACAATGAATATGTACAGGCAAAGCAGGTCTATTTCGGGGTCGAGATGCGTAGCTCATTTAAACCGTGAATGTATCCTGTCTAAATTTTGTGATGGCATAAAGAAGATGGAAGATGCAGAGCCAATCGGGCATAATGAAACTGCCGGAGAGAATTTTAAGATCCGGGTTGTTGAACCCAAATTGAGTTTTACATTTTCAACCAAAGCTCTTGTGGTCGTGATTCTGGCTGGACTTTTTTTTTCCGGAACAACTGTTGCAGCAACTATTACAGATAATGCCGGCAGAACTATAGCTTTTGATAAGCCCTTTACAAGAGTGATTTCCCTTTATGGAGCCCATACTGAAAATTTATTTTTCTTAGGTCTTGATAAGGAGATAATAGGGGTTTCAAAAAACGAATCCTATCCTGAAAAGGCAAAGAAAAAGCCCTGGTTTTCATACCATGATGATGCGGAAAAATTTCTTGGAGTCATGCCTGATCTTGTTCTGGTTCGCCCCATGATCGAGCGTGGATATCCTGGTTTGATAAAGAGGCTTGAAAAATCAGGTATTACCGTGGTATCTCTCCAGCCTGGAACTGTATCAAAAATGTATAAATACTGGCGTACCCTTGGGATATTGACCGGAAAAAGGGATGAGGCCTGTGAAATGATAAATAGTTTTCAGAAAAAAAGAGCATATTTCTTTTCCCTTGGAAAAGATGTTAAAAATAAAAAAAAAGTATATTTTGAAGCGATACATTCAAGGATGAAGACCTTTACCCCGGGTTCCATGGCTCTGTTTGCACTTGAGGCTGCAGGCGGTGTTAATGTGGCAGATGATGCAAAGGCATCCAGGGGAACCAATATAGGAAATTATGGTAAGGAGAAGATCCTTTCCCATGCGTCTGAGATAGATGTTTTTATTGCACAAAAAGGTGTCATGAATCAGACATCAAAGGAGATTATTAAAAATGAGCCGGGATTTAGCATAATCAAGGCTGTAAAAAATGATCAGATATATATAATAGACGAGACCATTGTGTCACGACCCGGGTTCAGGCTGTTAAAGGGAATTAAAAGAATCAGGGAGATACTCTACCCCGGTGGCAGGGGAGTAGAGAATAGAAAGCATGCCCATAAAAAGGATAAAAAAAACAATGAGCAAATACGGTAAACTTTTTGGAATCGGAGTTGGTCCGGGTGATCCCGAACTTCTTACTATAAAGGCGGTACGGCTTATTCAAAAGGCAGATGTGATATTTACTGCTGCATCCACAAAAAACAGTTATAGTCTGGCTGTGGAGATCGCAAAACCCCACCTTTCTGATTCAGCAAAACTTGTCTCTCTCTCTTTTCCCATGACAGATGATAAAGGTGAAACCAACACTGCATGGAATGATAATGCTGAAAAAATAGCAGATGTTTTAAAACAGGGTAAAGATGCAGCTTTTTTAACCCTGGGTGATCCCACCACCTATTCCACCTTTGGATATATTTTAAAGAGCCTTGAAAAAGTAATGCCCCAGGCAGATATTGAGACTGTTCCCGGCATAACCTCTTTTCATGCTGCTGCTGCAAGGCTTAACAGAGTTCTTGTTGAAGGTGAAGAGTCTCTTTTAATTACTTCCGGAGCCTATGGAGGTGAAAATTTAAACGATATTTCCAAAAATGTTCAAAAACTTGTTATGATGAAGGCATATAAGAATACAAAAAAGATCAATACGGCATTAAAGGAGAATGATTTTTATAATAACTCCATAGCCATATCTAAATGCGGCAGGGATGGAGAAGAGATTATTGAAAATCTTGATGATCTTGAAACAAAAAAACCTGATTACTGGACTTTGATCCTGGCTGGAAGATGAAGAAAAAAAAACCGGAATACAGAAAACTTTTCTTTTCAGCAGTTCTCTCCCTGGCAATTTTTTGCTTTTTTGCCACAGGTATGTTTTCTACTGAAGCACTCTCTTTTCAGTATGCAGTTAAAAAACTTTTGTTTCCTTTAACAAGGCTGATGTTTTATATCACCATTGGCCTTGCTGCAGGGGAGATAATAGAAATCATGGGCTGGACAGAAAAAGTTGCTGTTGTGGCAAGACCTTTGTTCAGGTTTTCCAATCTTGGAAACAGGTGCAGTGCTGCCTTTACAACTGCCTTTATTTCAGGAGCTGCTGCCAATGCCATGCTGCTTGATTTTTTTGAGGAAAAGAAAATTTCAAAAACGCAGCTTTTTCTTACAAATTATGTTAACCAGCTGCCTGTATTTTTTCTTCATCTTCCCACAACTTTTTTTATAGTTATTCCTTTAACAGGATTTGCAGGGGTTCTCTATTTTATTTTAACCTTTGCAGCCACACTTTTAAGAACCATCTGTTTTTTGCTGTTTGGTTATTTTCATCCCTGTTTAAAAAAAAGCTGTGCCAGAGACAACTCAGAAGAGATCAAAAGCGAAAACACTCAGAAAAGTGAGGGTGTTATTAAAAGGATAACGGCAAAACTGCCTGCCAGGGTTATAAACATTGCTGTTTTTGTTCTGCCCATATACACTCTGGTTTTTGTTCTCAATGCCAATGGCTTTTTTGAATATTTAAACAAAGCTCTGTCAAATTATCTTACTGTCGGTTTTATGCCTGTTGAATCCCTTTCTGTTGTTATTTTAAGTTTTGCATCGGAATTCACCTCAGGTTTTGCAGCAGCAGGAGCTCTCATGGATGCAGGTCTTCTTACAACAAAGCAGACTGTAATAGCTCTGCTTATAGGAAATGTAACAGCTTTTCCCATCAGGGCGTTAAGGCACCAGCTTCCAAGATACATGGGTATATTTGCCCCAAAAATGGGGCTGCAGCTTCTTTTATCAGGTCAGTTTTTCAGAATTTCAAGCATTATTATTGTGGGATTGATCTATTATATGGCGGCATAATTATGGGTATGGTTGAAATAATAGGAAATGGTTTTTGTGTGGATGATCTTACTGAAAACCACAAAAAAATAATTAAAAAAGCCGATCTCCTTGTGGGGGGAAAACGGTATCTTGATTTTTTTAAAGACGTAAACGCCAGAAAGCTTGCAATCACAAATAATATCTCTTTTATTGTTACAGAGATAAAAAAAAACATGGCAGCAAAAAAAGTTGTGGTGCTTGCATCGGGTGATCCCCTTTTTTTCGGCATGGGTGCCACCCTTGCAAGGGAACTTGGTAAAGAGAATATCATTGTTCATCCCAATATTTCATCTGTTCAGGCAGCTTTTGCAGCCATAAAAGAGCCGTGGCATGATGCAAAAATCATAAGTTTCCATGGACGTAAAGCTCCTGATCTGGATTTGCTGCTCCAAAGAGAGGATAAGATTGCAATTCTTACAGACCCTGAAACTGGTCCTTGCTGGATTGCACAAAGGCTTGTGGAAAAGAAAAATTTAGATTTTAGAATGTCTGTTCTTGAAAATTTAAGAACAGAGCGTGAAAAGATCACATGGTTCGAAGATATGGAAAAGGTTACAGAAAAAAAATTCCTCTCCCCTAATATTGTGATTCTATTTAGAAAAAAGAGAAGCAATTATGGTACAGTAGAGAGGATGCAGGGAACAGAGAGCATAAAACAAAGTACAAAAAAATGTGTGCAGGATGCCGGGGATATGGTGCAAAGTGCAGAAGAGAGTATGCATGGAACATGGGACAAAATGCAGGAAACAGGGGGCAGTATGCAGGGTAGAGCAAAAGGAGTAGAGAGCAGCAAAGAGCAGAGAGAGCCGGACAGAAAAAATATAGCACTGTCTGGAGACATTAAAATATATCCTGGTATGCCCGATGATTATTTTGCCCATGAAAACGGCCTTATCACCAAAGCAGAAATCAGAAGTCTTGTACTGTCAAAGCTAAAGCTTGTCTCAGACAATCATATTTTCTGGGATCTTGGTGCCGGTTCTGGTTCAGTGTCCATTGAAGTGTCACGCTTTATTCCCCATGGCACCATCATTTCTGTGGAAAAAAATTTAAACAGAATTACTGATATAAAAAAGAATATTGAAAACTTTAAGGTTTCAAATATAAGAATAGTTCATGCAGATCTTCCAAACGGGATTGAGGAGCTTGGGATTCCTGACAGAATATTCATTGGTGGAGGCGGAGCAGAACTTTTAAAAATAATGAAACTTGCAGGCAAAAAACTTGTTGCAAACGGAATAATGGTGGTGAATACTGTTCTTATTCAAAATATTGAACCAGCTTTAAATTTGTTAAGACTCAATGGATTTGATGCAGACCTTATCCAGGTTCAGGTGTCAGTTTTAAAAACCATGCCCTTTGGAGAGAGACTTGAGGCATTAAATTCAGTATGGATAATATCAGGCAAAAAAAAGGGTAAGCGTTCACAGGGCACTGCACCTGCTGCGTTAGCGTGCATTTGAAGTACATGAGTACGTCTGCATGCCCGCTGCCTTGCATCTGCAACACCCTGCAAACGCTTACAATTCGGTGAATTGATTGTGAACGGTTACAACAAAGGAGATGATATAAAAATGAAAAATCCAATAGTTTTTGCAGGCGCAGGGCCTGGAGATCCTGAGCTTATAACAGTTAAGGCTCAAAAAGCTC
>JAYEHB010000286.1:0-7792 GCA_034659375.1 Thermodesulfobacteriota bacterium | reverse complement strand
TGAATTATGAATTGTGAATTGTGAATTAGTTTTATCATTCACCATTCACCATTAACAATTCACCATTCACCATTAACAATTTTATCCATCTCCATGGCAGCCTTATCAAGATCATTATTGACAATTACATGATCATAAAATTCTCTACTGGCAATCTCTGTTTCTGCATTTTGCAGCCGCTTTTTAATAACATCCTCTGAATCAGTACCCCTTGAAAAGAGTCTCTGCTCAAGAACCTTAAAGGAAGGAGCCATGATAAAAATGGTTACAGCCTCGGGAAACGTTTTCTTGATCTGCTCTGCACCACAAACGTCAATATCAAGGAGCAGACGTGATCCTGATGCAATTTTTTCTTTTATAAATTCAAGGGAAGTTCCATAATAATTATCATGAACCATTGCCCATTCTGCCCAGATTTTTTTCTCTATTCCCTGCTGGAAATCATCTTTTGTAATAAAAAAATAGTCTATACTCTCTTTTTCATTCGCCCTTGGAGCCCTTGTTGTATGTGATACTGAATATGAGAGTTCAGGATTTTTTTTAAGCATTATCCCGCACAGAGTTGTTTTTCCAGCACCCGAAGGGGCTGATACAACAAAAATTTTCCCATGCTTCATAAAACCTCCTTTAAGGAAAACGGGGTCAGGCCTGACCCCACCACCATTTATTTTTTACCGGGGTCCTTACTCTCCTGCTCATCTTTTCTCAACGCAGTATAACGCTGGGATATGGTTTCAGCCTGAATTGCAGAGAGAATAATATGATTGCTCTCTGTTACAATAATTGCCCTGGTTTTTCTGCCATGGGTTGCATCGACAAGTCGTCTCTCATCTTTTGCCTCATCCTTGAGACGCTTCATGGGGGAGGAATTGGGTGTAAGAATTGTTACAACCTTATCAGCCACGACTGTATTGCCAAAACCAATGTTGAGAAGAACCTGTTCCATCATTTCACCCTATTCAATATTTTGAATCTGCTCCCTGATCTTCTCAAGCTCAGACTTTAATTCAACAACCACATGGGAGAGTTCAGGCTTTCCTGCCTTTGACCCCATGGTATTGAATTCACGGTTAAATTCCTGAATGAGAAAATTTAGCTTTCTGCCCCCTGGTTCGTCAGAAGCCATAATCTGCCGGAACTGCTTAATATGACTGTGGGCTCTTATAATCTCTTCAGAGATATCACTCTTATCTGCAAGAATTGCAGCTTCCTGGGCAAGTCTTGCAGAATCAATCTCTTCAACTCCCTGGGTCAATCTTGAAATTCTCTCCATGAGCCGCTGCTTATAGATCCCTGGAATGGTATCAGCGTACTCCTGAATTATTTTTAATTTATTCTCAATAAACAGAATACGCTCATTAAAATCAAAAACAAGATTATCCCCCTCTTTTTTGCGCATTTTGTCGAGGTCATCAACTGCTGCTGCAACCGCTGAGGAGAGAGCCTTCCACACAAGTTCAGAATCACTTCGCTTTTTTTGAGGTTTTATAATATCCCTGTCTGCAAGCAACTGCTCAAGAGTTATTTCAGACTTTATGGACAATGACTCTTTAAGAAATGAGAGTGCTTTAAAATAGGCTGCTGCCCTTTTTTCATCCACTTCAAAGCCAGGGGACTCTTCTGATTGATCCTCAATGGCAACACGGATTTCCACCCTGCCCCTGGTAATCTTTTTATTTACAAGTTTTTTTATTCCATCTTCAAATCCAGGGTATGCACCCGGCATATAAAGAGCAACATCAAGATGTCTGCTGTTATACGAACGAATCTCAACATCCACATTGATCAGATCTTCCACAGATGACGACTCTGCACAAGCTGTCATGCTTTTTATCATTTTAATCCTTTTCCATTTTTAACCATTTTTAACCATTTTTAAATCAAGGCTGTATTTTGCCCTTATTATATTAAGAAACTCTGTCATTTCCGGGGCAGCATAATCAGGGTATGTCCAGTCAAGAGTTTTGTATCCACCTTGTTTGTAAACAAGGGTAAGATCAGCATAGATGCCCCTGTCAAGATAGATTCTATGGGAAAAATCCTTGCCGGTTGCAAGAATAAATCTGGAAAGAAGAAGATAGCCAGGATCAATATTAATGGATCTGTTTCCATCTTTTTTCCATCTTTTTTCCAGCAAATTTGTCTTTTCCTTGATTTTGGCCAGACTCTTCTGCTCCACAAGCTCCGTAAACACAATAACACGCCTGAACAGAGGAGAACCCATCTCCTTATAATAATAATCAGTATAATTAAAATCAATCCAGGAGCTTATTATATCAATGGAGCCAAATTGCTCTTCTAACATAGGAAGAAGCTCATTTAAAATGTCCTTGTTATTCATAAAAAGACTGATGATCAATTTTGCTTTATCAGGTTGTTTTGGTATGCTCATTTTTATAACCATTCACAGTATATTTAATATCAATTGCCTGTAACTCACTGAGTTGTAAGCGTTTACAGGGTGCTGCATATGCAAGGCGACGGGCAGGCAGACGTACTCCCTGTACTTCAATTGCCCGTCAACACAACAGATGCGGTGCCCTGTGAACGCTTATTCATTTTTTAACTGGTTTTGCCTCCTCAATAAGCATAATGGGGATATCATCCCTTATTTCATAAACAAGCTCACATTTATCACACACAAGCCCGTCTTTACTCTCATTCATATAGATATCACCCTTGCATTTCGGGCAGGCGAGTATCTCTAAGAGTTCCTCGGAAACAGCCATATTTTTATCTCCTTTTTTTGCATATCAGGCAAAAATGTAAAGCTCAAATTCTGCAAAACCTCATTGTTCCAGTTTGAACTTAACGCCCTTCAGGCGGACTTTCTGTAACATGTTGATTTGATAGTTAATAAAATGGAAATTCCTATACTATCAAGTGAATTGTAAATTGTAAATTGTAAATTGTTAATTGTTAATTGTTAATTTTCAATTTTCAATTTTCAATTTTCAATTTTCAATTGTTAATTGGAGTCTGCATATTCTGTAACTTAAAGTACTCGTTTTTTTCAGCCATGAGCTGATCATGGGTACCCTGTTCAATAATTCTTCCATTTTTCAAAAAAACAATCCTATCGGCATGGTTAATTGTTGACAGCCTGTGGGCAATGATAAATGTGGTTCTTCCCTTCATGAGATTGGCCAGAGCTTTTTGCACCACACTTTCAGCCTCGGCATCCAGAGCAGATGTTGCCTCATCCAGGATAAGAATCGGAGCATTTTTTATCAGAGCCCTTGCAATGCACATTCTCTGCTTTTCACCACCTGAAAGGCGATTGCCTAACTCTCCTATAACAGTATCATATCCTTTTGGAAAAGAGATTATGAAATCATGGGCAAAGGCTGCCTTTGCCGCAGCCTTAATTTCATCATCTAAAGCATCCATTTTTCCATATCTGATATTATCCCGTACACTCTCATTAAAAAGTATTGGCTCCTGGGTCACAATGGAGATATTTTCTCTTAATGATCTCAAAGAGAACTCCCTTATATCCCGATCACCAATAAAAATCTTCCCCTGGGAAATATCATAAAATCTTGGCACAAGATTGACCAGAGAAGTTTTGCCTCCTCCGCTCATTCCAACCAGTGCCAAAACTTCACCTGACTCAACATTAAGATTGATATCCTTTAAAGCAGGTTTTTCCTCGGGATCATAAGCAAACTCCACATTCTCAAATTTTACATTAAAAGAAGAGCCCTTAAGTGTAAAAGAATTTTCAGGTTCTAAAATTTTTGATTTTTTCTCAATAATATCAAATATCCTGGTTACAGCAGCCATACCTTCCTGAACTACATTATTGAGTTTACTTATTTTTTTTATCGGCCCATAGAGCATCATAACTGCTGTAAGAAACGCAAAAAATGTTCCAGGAGTTGAATCACCGCTTATTACCCTTGATCCGCCAAACCATATTACAAAGGCAATGCCAATTCCCCCAAGAAATTCCATCACAGGTGATGAAAGGGATTTTGCAATGGCTGATTTCATCTCTAAGCGGAAAAGTTTTTGACTCTGTTTTCTGAACCTATCCTTTTCATAATCCTCCATGGTAAAAATTTTAACTATTTTATTTCCTGAAAATGTTTCATACAGAAAAGTATTAAGATCGGCCATGGTCTCCTGGCACCCTGTACTGAATCTTCTTACCCTGTGCCCAAAAACAACAATTGGATAAAATGCCAGGGGCAAAATAACAAAGGCACCCACGGCAAGCTTCCAGTCCATATAAAAAATAACACAGGTAAGACCTGCCACAGTAAAAATATCTCTAAGAACGCTGGTAACTGTTTTGGAAACCATGCCCTTGACAATATTGACATCATTGGTGATCCTTGACATAAGGACACCGGTCTTTTCTTTATAAAACAGTGCCAGAGGAAAATCAATAATCCTCTCATAAAGAGAATCCCTGAACTGTTTAATGACCCTTTCACCAACATAATTCATCAGATATTCCTGGCCGTAGGAACCCATTCCTTTTAAAAAAAACACCAGAATTGCAGCTGCTGGAACAAAAAAAAGTTTAGTTTTGTCTTTGTTAATGAATATATCATCAAGCATGGGCTTTACAAGATATGCAGAGGCAGAGGTGGCTGCTGCAACAACTACCATGCAGAGCATGGCAAAGAACAGCCGTTTCCAATGAACGGCTATAATCTTGAACAGGGCTTTGCCCCTGCTGCCAAATAATTTTAAAAATAATTTTTTCATAAGCTTTTTATTATGGATTAAAACAAGAACTCTTGTCAATATTAAAAAAACATGAGATTATACATGCCATGGAAAAAAATCGACTTATATATTATTTTTTTAAATTTTACAGTGTTCTATGGCTAATTGCCCTGCCCTTTCTTAAAACCAATAAAAGACTGAAACAGGGATTTGTGCAACGAACATCTGCCAAAGACCTTTCAAAAGCTGATATCTGGATACAGGCTGCTTCAGCAGGAGAATCATACCTTGCTGTTCAGCTCCTGAAAAAACTCACTCCCATGAAAAAAACAGCTGTTCTTATCACTTCAACCACATCCCAGGGCATGGAAATTCTGGAGAAAGGTCTCTTCCTGGGAAAAAGTATTGGGGAGGGTTCTATCCACCATAATATTATTTTGAAAACAGCATGGTTTCCCTTTGATTATCCTAAACTTATGAAAGAGGTTGTCTCAAAAATCGATCCTGAAATCATGGTGCTTTTAGAGACTGAAATCTGGCCGGCTCTTCTCTTTTTTTTAAAAAAAAAGGGAGCCAATATCTTTATCATTAATGCCAGACTCTCTAAAAAAAGTTTTAAATCATATTTAAAAACATCCTCGCTATGGAAAAAAGTGGCTCCTGATAAAATCCTTGCAATTGATCAAACAGATGCAGAGAGATTTAAAAAAATATTTGATAAATCAGAGATCAAAGTTATGAAAAACATTAAATTTGACTCCCTTGCTAACTCTTTAAAAAAATCAAATAAAAAAAAATCTGAAAAAGAACCAGACAGAACAGATGGACTGGAAAAAATAATCAAAAAAGAGACCCCTTTTTCCATACTTGCATCTGTGCGCATGGAAGAGGAAGAGGAGATAGAAAAGATCCTTGAAAAAATCATGAATGAAGTTCCAGATCAGGTTGTGGCAATTTTTCCAAGACACATGGAAAGAGTAGCCTACTGGGAAAATAAACTTGGTTCAACGAAATTCCCATGGAAGCTTAGATCAAAGATAACAAAGCCTGCAGAAAGTGGTTCCGTTATTCTCTGGGACACATTTGGAGAACTTAAAGATGCATACAATCTCGCAGCCACAGTTTTTGTAGGGGGAAGTTTAAAACCTTTGGGAGGACAAAATTTCATGGAACCTGTTGTTTGTGGTGCTGCCACCATAACCGGTCCTTTTATTGAAAGTTTTGAATTTGCAGGGAAAGCTCTTTTTAAAAAAGAGCTGGCCAAAAAAGCTGATAACTGGGAATCTGTTGCAGCATTTATGATCCAGAATCTTAAAGAGCCTCCAGACAGACAAACACTTGCAAAAAAAGGAAGGGAGTATATTAAAAAAAACCAGGGAGGGACTTTAGCGGCCTGCAAAGAGATAACAGATTGTTTGCAGGTATTGCAAATCACATGCGATTGACAGCAAAACAGCCCGTGAATACCACGCTCCGGCCGTGCCGGTTATATGAAAGTCCTTCCTACTATTTGGAATCAAATGACTTTCATTATTTGGTTTCTGCCCTTTAGGGTATTGTGGCCAATGCGAATACCACGCTCCGGCCGTGCCGGTTATGCGGAATTTAATATAAAGGTTTTTTGGGATTATGAATATGAAAAAAAAAGTAATAAGAAAAAAAGCAGGCATGCACAAACGATATGCTTCAGGTTTTCAATATCAGCAGGATTCCATCTATTTTGCCCAGATTGCAGAAAATCTAATTAAATTAGGGGCACAAGAGCTAACGGAACTTGGAGCAACCGAGGTAAAACCTTCATTCAGGGGTATTTACTTTAAAGCTGAAAAAAAAATCTTTTATAAAATCAATTACATGACAAGAGTTGTTTCAAGAATTCTTGCACCTGTTGTATCCTTTCCATGTGAGGATAGTGATACTTTGTACAAAATGGGAAAAAAAATCAAATGGGAAAACCTTATTTCCCGCAAACAGACTTTTGCAATAAAATCCAATGTCTCGGACAGCAATATCAACCATTCACAATTTGCCTCTTTACGTCTTAAAGATGCTGTGGCTGATTATTTCAGGGAAACAACTGGAAAACGACCAGATGTGGATACTGACAACCCTGATCTCCAGATCAACCTTCATATCAGAAACAACAAGGCTGATATCAGCATTGATGCTTCAGGGGGAGCTCCGCTTCACAAAAGGGGATACAGGGAAGAGACTGTTGCAGGCCCCATGCAGGAGACTATTGCGGCAGCCATAATCAAATTCACAGAATGGGATGGTTCTGTTCCTCTCTATGATCCCATGTGCGGTTCCGGCACTCTTTTATGTGAAGCACTCATGCATTACTGCCATATCCCGGCAGGAATCTTCAGGGAAAAATTCGGCTTTGAAATCATGCCGGACTTTAATCCTGATCTGTGGAAACAGGTAAAAAAAGAGTGTGACACCAATATAATAGAACTTCCAAAGGGTATTATTGCAGGCAGTGACATCTCTGAAGATTCTGTCAATGCTGTAAAAACAAACCTCATGGGACTTCACTACGGCAGCAATATATCCATTGAACAACAAGACTTTAACAACATACCATCTCTTGAAAACAGTATCATTGTAATAAACCCTCCCTATGGTATCAGAATGGGAAAAGATCAGGATCTTAACAAATTTCACAAAAGACTTGGAGACTTTCTTAAACAGAAGTGCAAAGGCTCAACTGCATATATCTATTTTGGAGACCAGCAGTATATATCCCAGATGGGCATTAAGGCAACATGGAAAAAACCCCTTAAAGCAGGTGGACTTGACGGCAGACTGGTAAAGTACAACATGTATTAAACAACTGGATCAAGGATAGGTTGTTATGAAAATACTTACATGGTTGGATGTGGAAAGAATATTACGTGAAAAGACGAATAATTATACAGTGTTACCCAAAGGCGTGCAAAGCTTTCACTGTTTTTATGATGCCATTGAAATCGGTGTTGACCCAGTCAACAACCCCTACCCTAAAGGGATAGGGGCTTGAAAAAGCCCCTGCCTGACAGGGTTGCGAACTGCTTGCATAGAGTTTGTGGTTGATTAGACAGCTAAAAGTAGTTTTTTTAGCAGCCGTTTA
>JAYEHB010000285.1:0-7815 GCA_034659375.1 Thermodesulfobacteriota bacterium | reverse complement strand
TAAAAATTTTTTCAAGACCGGCAGTGATTGAATTTAAGACCTGCATGGAATCTGCATGGGCATTATTTTTTTTTAAACCAAGATATTTTCCCAGGGACTGCATCATTTTTAAAAAAATAATAATAGTCTCATTTTTTTTAAATTGCTTTTCAAGTTGTGAAACAAGTTTTTGAAAATTGTCAATTTGATTATCTGTAATCTTTTCATTTAAAGAGAGTATGATTTTTTTAAGGTCAATTATGGATGCATCTGCCATGTTGTTTTCGGTGATATTCAAAAAGACCTCCTTAAAAAATCTGATCCTGAATGGATGCCAGAGTCATGGTAATTATTTTTTTCAAGGTGGAGGTTACATTACCACCCGTTAAAGCACTGGCTTCGAAAGCTGGAACACATAAAACGCTGTTCAGATCTTTTTGCATGATCTGGGATGATAGAATCGGAATCTTTGAGTTTTTGAGATCTATTTTATTATATTGCATGACAAATGGCATTTTAAAAAGATCAAGGTTGTAGGTCTCAAGGTTTTCATATAATTGATTTAAGGATTCAATGTTTTTTTTACGTTGCTCTGTCTGCACATCTGCAACAAAGACAACACCGTCAACACCACGTAGTACAAGTCTTCGGGTAGCATTATATTTCACCTGACCTGGAACAGTATATAACTGTATGGTAACATCAAATCCTTTTATTTTGCCAACGTCAAAAGGTAAAAAATCAAAAAAGAGGGTTCGATCATCCTGGGTTTTCAGACTGACCATTTCAGTTTTGATTTGATCCCGGTATTTTTTGTTTATATATTCAAGGTTAGTAGTCTTTCCACCTCTTCCAGGGCCATAATAAACTATTTTGATCTGAACTTCCCTGGTTTTAACATTGATAAGTGCCAAAAGTCAAATCCCCCTCAAGCTAACGAAATATAGCAATAATATTGATCAACCATTGGCCAGTATTTTATTGATTTTTTTGATGGTTTCAGCAGCTTTTAATCTTACCAGGCCCAATGATATGTCCTTGTTGAACATTGTAATTAAAAGTGTTTCATCACTGACTTTACTGAAATGAATACTCGATTTTTCGCCTTTATGGAAAAGTAATGAAAATTCAGATTCACCAACAAGCTTTGCCATTGCATCAACAGTTGCAAAATTACCAGCAGCAAGGGCGGCAAAGGCAGTAGTATCCAGATTGGTTTTTCTTCTATTATGTTCTGCAATAGTATTGCCGGCCATATCCATAAAAATAACATGATCAATGCCAGCCTCTATCAGGTTGGATTGAATAGCATCATCAATGGAAGCTAATTGGTTTTGAGTAAACATGAGCGAATGTTAACCCAAAAATCAGAATTATGCAATAATATAAACAATTATTTTTTTCAAGGGTGTGATATATTATGGTGCTTTGAGAACGCACACCTAATTTTTGAATTAATCTGGATTTGTCAACTGTCCGCTATAACCGATTTTATCTGATAGCGGTATATATCCTGAAATCAGTTACCGAAAATTTTGTAGTGAAGAGTATTTCGGCCAGGAAAAAAAACAAACGTTTTTTATTTATCACCCTCTTTTTTCATTGCTAAAGAGATTTTCATTTGTTATTAGTAATCTTGTATTAACTTTGAGGGCAGAGCTTTTTTTGCCATAAAAATACGGGTATTATTATTGTTTGTAACTCCCTTATCTCTCGCTGAAAACTTTAAAAAAAGGAAAAATTAAGATGAAAAACATGAGGATAAGTTTCAAAATTGGTGGTGGATTTGGACTTGTTTTAATATTGCTGTTAATCGTAATGGGGCTTTATCAGTTTGTTGTATCAAGTACTTCTTCTGGATTTCAAAATTTACTCAGTCAAGAACTGGTAATTGAAAATCTTTCAGGGGAAATTTCTGAGCTGATGCTGCAATGTCGGCGAAATGAGAAAGATTTTTTAATTCGACTGGATAAAAAATATGAATCCAGGTTAGATAAAAATGTTACAGATATGGTCCAGAAAGCCCGGGAACTTGAGAAATTGGGTAAACTGCTGGGAAAACCTGAAGTGGTTGAGCAAGCATTGTCGGTTATTGTCAATGCAAATGCTTATAATGATTACTTTAAAAATCTGGTTGCCTCATGGGAAATTCAGGGTCTTGATCATAATTCAGGACTACAGGGACAATTTAGAGCTGCTGCACATGATCTTTCCACATATATGAAAGAGCATCAGATTGATAATCTTTACGTAGCCCTTCTTCAGATGAGACGATATGAAAAAGATTATATCCGCACAAAGAGCGATAAATATAAGCAAAAGTTTCTTGAACGTATCAATATTTATAAAGAATTAATAGAAAAAAGTACTTGTGAAGCAAACTCAAAGCAAACTCAAACAGAGACATTATTATCATATGAAACAGCTTTTAATAAATATCTTAACGATGAGAACTCACAAGACCAGATGTATCAGGTTATGAGATCTAAAGCCGGTATTTTAGAAAAGGCCATAACAGATGTTTTACTTCCCGATGCCAAGGCACTTGTCTTGGATATTCGTAAAAACGAAAAAGATTATATACTTCGTGCGGATGAAAAATATTATACGAAAACATTAGCGTCCATAAGCAATTTGCTGAGTGCCGCGGCAAATTCAGGATTATTGCAAGAACATATTGATGCTATAAAAAAAGTTTCAGACAGTTACAAAATATTTTTTGAGGGTCTGGTTGCAGAAAAAAGAGAAAATATAGTTTTAGTATCAAAAATGCGTGAAACTGTTCATAAAATTGAACCCATAGTGGAATCTTTGAGTAACCAAGCTGAAAAAGCGGGTAATGAAAAGTCAACCGCAACCATAGGTCAAGCGAAAAAAATGGCAATCGTTGCGATTGGCACAGGTATTTGTGCAATTATCATAGGCATTCTACTCGCATTTTTCATTACCCGGGCGGTCACGAAACCAATCAACCTCATCATCGAAGGTCTTAGCTATGGAGCAAACCAGATGGCTTCTGCATCCGGTCAAGTATCATCTTCCAGCCAGTCCATGGCTGAAGGGGCATCTGAACAGGCTGCATCCATAGAAGAGACATCCTCGTCCATGGAAGAAATGTCTTCCATGACCAGGAAAAATGCAGAAAATGCAAATCATGCTGATACTCTGATGAAAGAATCCAACCAGGTGGTGAAATTTGCTGATGAGTCAATGGATAAGCTCATCGGTTCCATGAAAGATATTTCAAAGGCAAGTGAAGAGACCAGCAATATAATTAAAACCATTGATGAGATAGCATTCCAGACTAATCTGCTTGCTTTAAATGCAGCCGTGGAAGCTGCAAGAGCAGGAGAAGCAGGAGCAGGATTTGCAGTTGTTGCTGAAGAGGTAAGAAATCTTGCCATGCACTCTGCAGATGCTGCAAAAAATACAGCTGAACTTATTGAGAGCATTGTGAAAAAGGTCAGTGATGGATCCAAGCTTGTTACAACGACCAATGATGCATTTATCCAGGTTGTGGAAAGTTCAGGCAAGGTTGGAGACCTGGTGTCAGAAATTTCTGAAGCATCTAAAGAGCAGTCCAATGGTATTGAGCAGGTGAATAAAGCAATAACAGAGATGGATAAGGTGGTCCAGCAGAATGCTGCCAATGCAGAAGAGTCAGCATCTGCTTCTGAAGAGATGAATGCCCAGGCAGAACAGCTCAAAGATTATGTAGAAGACCTGGTACAGCTTGTAAGCGGCCAAAAAGGCCAGGACACGACTTTGCAGGCACATAAGAAGATTAGAACTATCTCTTCCAAACCACGGGCAGTTGCAACTGGCAAGAAAAAAATGCTGGGCGCAAGTTCCGGAGAAGTACGTCCGGATCAGGTAATACCATTTGACGATGACGAGGATTTTGAAAATTTTTAAACTATAACCTGGCACAGGGTCTTTAATTTAAAGATCCTGTGCCTTTAAAAAGGTATTGAAATTGACATATAAAAAACGCAACTATTTGTAACTTGGAAGGACTTTCATATAAACTGCCACGGGCAGCCTTGGTCTTTCATCTCGGCTTGCCCACAACAAAGCATGAAAGTCGTTGTTGGTTTAGAAGGACTTTCATATAAACCGGCACGGCCGATGAGAATAACCATGCTCCGGCCATGCCGGTTATAAAGGATGCCAATTTGCCATTATGATCTTATTTTTTTTGATACATCCCTGGTGAGCAAAAGTACCTTTTTTGCAGAATCAAGGTCTATTGAGCCGGTTCCGCAGCTTGGAGTAATAAAGGACTGCTCCAGAATGATTTGTCTTGAGATACCAAGTTTTTCAATTTCTTTTATCTGGGTTTCAAGCTTTTGAGTAAGGCTTTTGGCTGTCTCTTTTGCAATATCATTTACATCTGACGTTGGCACAATTCCAAATGCAAGAATCCCGCCCCTCTCCATATACTTTTTTATCATGTTTGGATAGAGCATGAATTTATCAAAATATGAGTATGCATCAAAGCTGATAATATCTATATTTGAGTTAAGCAGGAGATCCCATTCTGTGTTGGCACAAACATGAACACCTGCAAGACCGCCTTCTTCATGGACAGCCGCCATCACCTCATTAAATACTGCTGTGACATCTTCTTTGGTGATTGTGATAAATGCTGATGTGCCAAAGCCTGCCAGGCCTGGCTCATCAAAGAAAATTATGGGTTTAAATCCTCTTTTTGCAAATTCTTTTGCCTGCCATTTTGCGTTCATGGCAAGATGCTTTACTGCGGCATCTCTGAGTTGATCGTTGTAAAAAATTGCCTTGTCATCCTGATCTGTTACCCCTGTGGCAAAAGTAACAGGTCCTGAAACCTGGCCCTTCAGTGCTGCAGGTTTAGTTTTAAGTTCATCAATCTGTCTTAAAAACTCCTTAAAACCTCTGCCGGTTTCAGGTGTAAAGGTAAATCTTGATGTTGCAATCTCTTGCCCTGCTTCAGTAATTGAGAGGTATTCTTCATAAAATGCCAGATACTCCTCATCAAAATCAGCCGTTGAAGTATCGATAAAGAGTTTGCCTTTAGATGACTCTGTAAGCCCTGGCATTCCAGGCAGGAACTGGGCCATCATTCCTTCTTCTCTGTACATGGGAAGCTGTGCCCATAAAGGGGTTTCAGGTGTATATTCAAGAATAAGTTCAGTTGCTTCTCTATGGTCTTTCATGGGCAGACTTCCAATGAGAAGAGGAAGGGCATCTGCTTTAAAATCTCTCATAATATGTTTTGTCCTTTCAGGGCCATGGAAATTTTAAAATCCACTAATAGGACGCAGGTTTTTATTTTTACCATGGCCCTTACATTATCTTTTCTGTTTTAAAAGAATTTTTTTTCTTATTCTTATGCTTAAAGGTGTAACTTCCACCAGTTCGTCAGAATTAAGAAAATTCATTGCATGCTCCAGAGTCAGAGGTTTTACAGGAGAGCAGGCGGTGCTGTCATCCTTGCCTGAGGCTCTCATGTTGGTAAGTTTTTTCTCTTTGCATGGGTTAACATCAATATCCTGATGCTTGCTGTGCTCTCCCACAACCATGCCTTCATATACAGGGGTTCCCGGAGTGACCATGAGGCTGCCCCTGGGTTCCAGATTGTATAGTGCATAGGAAACTGTTTTTCCTTTTCTGTCCGAGACAATGGAACCGGTTCTTCTTGTGGGAAAATCTCCTCTGTACTCCTCATACCCGCCAAATATGGAGTTCATGATTCCAGTACCCTTGGTATCTGTGAGAAATTCATCCCTGTAGCCGATAAGGGCGCGTGAAGGAACTGAAAACTCCATGTTTACCCTGCCCCTTCTGTTGACAAGATTTATAAGACGTCCTTTTTTGATGGAGAGTTTTTCTGTTACAATTCCTGTGAAAACTTCATCGCAATCCACGTAGAGTTTTTCAATGGGCTCTAATTTCTCGTCGTTTTTCCCTTTTTTAAAGATCACTTCAGGTCTGCCTACACAAAGCTCAAAACCTTCTCGGCGCATGGTTTCCACCAGAATAGCCATCTGGAATTCGCCTCTTCCCTTTACATTAAAGGAACCTCTCTCCTCTGTATTTTCAACAGTGATGGCAACATTGGCAAGGGCTTCCTTTTCCAGACGTTCCCGAATACGGCCTGACTGAACATATTTACCTTCAAGGCCGGCAAAAGGGGAATCAGAGGTGGTGAATCTCATGGATACTGTAGGCTCATCCACAGTTATGCGCTCAAGGGCTTTGGGGTGTTCCCCGGTGCATATTGTATCACCTATTTTAAAATTATCTGTACCTGATACAACAGCAATATCTCCTGCTTCCACATGATCTGTTTTTGTAAGGGTTGCACCCTGGCAAGTCTGCAGGCTTGATATTTTTATTTTTTCAATTTTTTCATGGTTCCCCATTAAAACCAGTTCATCTTTGGAACTTACCTCTCCATTGGCTATTTTTCCAATGGCAAGTCTGCCTGTATAATCAGAATATCCCAGATCTGAAACAAGCATCTGAAAAGGTTCTGCAGGATCAAATGATGGGGGCAAAATTTCATTTAAGATGGTTTTAAAAAGGGGTGTTAAATTCTTGGATTCATCTTTCATTTCATGTTTTGCAATTCCATCCCTGCCAATGGCATAGAGAACAGGAAAATCTATCTGTTCGTCTGTTGCGTCAAGGTCAATAAAGAGGTCATATATCTCATCTAAAACCTCATCAATTCTGGCATCTGACCTGTCTATTTTGTTCACCACAGTAATTATTCTAAGTCCTGCAGTTAATGCTTTTTTTAGAACAAATCTTGTCTGGGGCAGAGGTCCTTCCGAGGCATCCACAAGAAGTATCGCTCCATCCACCATGGAAAGAGCCCTTTCCACCTCTGCACTGAAATCGGCATGGCCTGGAGTATCAAGAATATTGATTTTTACATCATCCCATACAACTGAGCAGTTTTTGGCAGAGATGGTAATACCCCTTTCTTTTTCCAGATCCATGGAATCCATGACCCTTTCATCTATTTTTTTGCCCTGCCTGAATGCTCCACTCTGCTGAAACATTGCATCCACCAATGTGGTCTTGCCATGATCAACATGGGCAATGATTGCAATGTTTCGTATTCTGCTGTTTTCAATTAAATTTGTCATCTATACTGTGCTATCCTTTTAACTTAAAATTTGAGATATAGAGCAGAGTCTATCCAGCCTGGCTTTGCGTCTTTGACTCAATTGTTATCATGTTATCAAAATGTTTAATTTTTTGTTATGCCCCGGCAGGGCATGGGGGGTGTTAGAAATTTGTCAGCCCAGAGCCCATAGGCTTTTTTAACAATCTTGTAAGTATATACGTATTGACGAAAAAAGCAAGATTAATTTTAATTTAGCAGGTCTGACGCATAACTTTTTATGCCGATTATTGTAATATCAATGGGTTAAGGTTTGATTTGGCTCAAATTATTGAAAAAGGTTGTTCTTCAAGCCATTCTCATTGCAGTGTTTATTTGTTCATGCGTCAGGCCTGTGCTGTCTCAAAGGATTCTTCAGTTGGAAAACTCAGAAAAGCTCTTGGTAAACTTCCTTCAAGGATGCCATAATCTGCACTAAATTTTTTTGTCCGCTTCCAGACCCCGCTATTTATTAAGTAACCCCGGTTAAAAAAGAGGTAATAACAATGTGTTTGAAATTGCCTGATGCTTTATAAAGCCATGTTTAAGATAAAAAGCCTCTGCTTTGTTGCTGAGTGCATGAACGATGAGAACACGGGCACCGATCTGTTGAGAAACATTAATTGACCGTGCAACCGCATCCTTGAGTAATCCTTGACCAATGCCTGCTCCCTGACAGCTCT
>JAYEHB010000284.1:0-7825 GCA_034659375.1 Thermodesulfobacteriota bacterium | reverse complement strand
TCAAAAACAGATTAAAAAAACAGAAAAAAAAGAACTGCTTATAAAAAAAGGGGAAACCTGGCTAAAGAATATGATGAATGAAAAGTTCAATGGATCAAACGAAATTGATCCTGAAATTCTGAATATTCTGAAATGGTATTACATCCTTGAAAAAGAGAGCCAAACAGCCTCAATGGCCAGAGCCATGCTTGCAAAAACAGGTATTGAATCAACCAATCAAATATTTACTCTGCTTGTAAAAGCAGACATCTGGGACAAAGATCAGAATATTGATCTTTTGCGCATGGATATTCCAGCAGAATTTCCAGGGGAGATAATAAAAAAGGCAGACGAAATCAGCATTGTGCAGGATGATAATGATTTTTACAAAGATCCTGACAGAAGAGATCTTACAGATACTCATTTGATCACAATTGACGGCCTGTCAACCCTTGACTATGATGATGCAATAAGCCTTGTAAAGGAAGAAGATGGTTATACTCTCGGCATCCATATCATTGATGTGGCATATTTTATCAAAGATAATGATCTGATAGACAGGGATGCCAGGGAAAGGGGAACTTCCATATACATGCCTGATGATAAAATCCCCATGCTTCCTCCAAAGCTCTCGGAAGAGATGTGCAGCCTGAAAGAGGGCGAAATACGTCCCGGTATCAGCACACTTGTCCGGTTGAATCGTTTTTTTGAAATGATTGATTATGAAATAGTTGCAAGTACCATCAAAATTCACAAACAGATGACCTACACCGAGGCCAATATACTCATTGGAGAAGATGACCCCATCACAACTCTCCACAAAGCAGCCACTGTATTAAGGGAAAAACGTTTAAAAAACGGAGCAGTAAACATAACTCTGCCTGAAGTCAACATCTGGGTTGAGGACAATGGAGAGATCGGTATTTCCAGGATAGACAGAGAAAATCCATCAAGAATGCTTGTTTCAGAAATGATGATCCTTGCCAACTCCCTAATGGCTGCATTTCTTGCTGACCATAATGTTCCCGGTGTATTCAGATCCCAGCCAGACCCAAAAAAGAGACTCTTTTCTGGTATAGAACCAGACATATTTTTAAACTGCATGCAGAGAAAACAGCTCCACCGTGCAATCATTGGAACCAAACCGGAAAATCATGCAGGTCTTGGTGTAAAAGCATATGCAACAGCCACATCACCCATTAGAAGATACTATGATCTCATAAATCAGCGTCAGATCCGGGGCATCCTGGGATATGAAAAAGCTTATTCCGTAGAAGAACTTGAAAGGATGATTATGCAGCTTGATCTCCCCGTTGGCAATGCAGGCAGAATGCAGTTCCAAAGGCGGAGATACTGGCTTTTTAAACACCTTGAAACAAAAAAAGGATCTTCTCTGGAGGCAATGGTTCTTGACTCCTACAGAGATTTCTATTCTATTATGATTAAAGAGTATATGCTGGAATGGAAAATACCTTCAAGCGGCATGAAATTGAAACCAGGAGACCATATCCATATAACCATTCAGCATGCAGATGCCCGGCGCAATCAATTATCGCTTTTTGCATAACCGGCACGGCCGGAGCGTGGTTTCCGCATCGGCCACAACAAATTTAGAAAGTCTATCATTGCAGTCGTTTGGACGGACTTTCATATAAACCGGCACGGCGGCCTGAAATAAACCAGGAGTTGCTTTATGAGTGCAAAAGAAAAAATAATCTGTCATTTCAAAATTTTCAATTCTTCAAAAAAACTTCAGCATCGGCTGATTTTCCAGGTAATTCTGGGGCTTATGGCTTTTTCTGTCTTTACTGGAATTATCACTTATAACTATTCTTACAGGTATCAGCTTGATAAAAGTATCAATATACAGAATCAACTGATTGCCACAATTCAGTCCCAGGCTGAAGTAGCAGCTTTTGTTAATAATAAGAATATCAGTCGTGAAATTATTGATGGCCTGCTTTCTACCCCTTTTTTCCAGGGTGCTCTAATACAATCTACCAATACGGGGATACTTGAAAAAAAACAAACTGCACCTGACGTTAACTTTTCCAATGGTAACTCTTATCCCCTGATGTCCCCTGTGGATAGCGTTGAGCAGGTAGGTTCCATTGTTGTGGTTCAAAATGATCAGTACGTTCGCAATGAAGCTGCCGGAATTTCCAGGTTTTTTACATTTATAATGATCGGGCAGATATTCATGGCTGCCATTTTAATGATGTGGGTCTCCCAGCGTGTGATGAACAAACCTGTATCCATCCTGGCAAAAGAGGTGGCAACGGTAAAACCTGGAAAGCAGTCCGCTCTTATCACGATTAAACCTCTACATAATAATGATGAAATAGGGCTGCTTTCCAGGAGTATCAATTCTTTGATCAATGCTGCTGAAGAGGCACTTGCCGAAAGCACGGCAGCAAGAATTTCAGCAGAATCAGCCAACAGAGCAAAAAGCGAATTTCTTGATAATTCAGGTGAAGGGTTTCTATCGTTTGATTATTCGCTCCTTGTGGGTTCTGAATACAGCCATGAGTGTGTGCATATATTTGCTGAACAGATTGAACAGAGCAGTTCCATGTGTGAAGATGACTCAAATAACAGCTCGGCAATTAAAAATAAAAATAATGCTGTTCAAGGCAGCAGCATTGTGTATTTACTATTTGGTCAGGCAGAATCCAATGAAAAAGATAATTTTAAAGATAATCTGGGACTGATTTTTGCTGAATCCTGCGATTACACAAGAAATCTTTATATTTCCCTGCTTCCATCTTTTTATCAAATCGGTAAAAAATATATACAGGCAAAATACCATTGGATTGAGAAAAGCAGTAAAATGATGTTAATTTTGACAGATACTACCAGGGAGAAAAACCTGGAGCAGCATATTGAAATGGAACGTAATTATCTCAGGTTTGTTATTGCTGTAGTAAGAGATACCAAGGATTTCTTTGCCATTATACATGACATGGAAAAATTTAAAAACTCGCTGCTCCCTGATATGATTGACAAATTGAAAATAAAAAAACACCATCCCGAAAAAATTATTGACACCTTATACTACCATGTGCATACCTTTAAGGGGTTATTTGCCCAACAGGAATTTTTATCTTTTCCAGCATTTCTCCATGATATGGAAACCCGGCTTTCTACCATGAAAAATGATCTTTCCCAAATAACCGTTCAAAATCAAAAGGTTGATCAAAAGGTTGATCAAAATATTGAATTTATCAGCAAAATAGAACTATTTTCAAAAAATTTCAGGGATGAAAATGTATTGGAACAGGATATTCTTATTATCCGTGAATTCCTTGGAGAGGATTTCATGGAACAGAAAGAGAATGTTGTAATCAGCAAAGAACTTGCCCTGCAGATTGAGGCAATGGCATATACTTTGATAACCCGCATGGGAGATCAAATTGACCACGAAACCCTTCAAATGCTTGACAATGCAAGGCATCTGAGCTATGTAGATTTTAAATCACTGCTGCACTCCCATGTTGAGGGAGTTTTCAGAAGTGCAGAACGTATGGGTAAAAAAATAGCCCTGTTTAAAACAGAAGGTGACCTGGTTATGGTACATCCGGATAAATTTATACCATTTGCCAAATCCCTTGTGAATGTGTTCCGAAATGCTGTTGCCCATGGTATTGAATTTCCAGAAGAGCGGCTGGAGGCAGAAAAAAGCAAGACTGCTGTTATTTCATGTCATGTACATTGTAAAAAAATGGACAGGAATAATAACATTGGAGTCCATGACCATCTACAGGATAACCGGCATGGCCGGAGCATGGTTACTGAATCGGCCACAACAAACAATGAAAGTCATGCGATTGCAGTACGTTGGACGGACTTTCATAGAAATGAAAAAAAGATAAAATATCTTGAAATCACCATATCAGACGATGGCAGAGGAATGGATATTGAGCAGATAAAGAAAAAAGTTTTGCAAAAAAAATTGATAAGCCGGGCTCAGATGGCATCCATGTCTGCATCAGAGCATCTTGAACTGATTTTTCTTTCCGGCCTCAGTACAAAAGATAATGTGGATGCCATGTCCGGCAGAGGCATGGGGATGAGTGCCGTAAAAACAGAGCTTAAAAAACTTAACGGGAAAGTGGAAATTTCAACCAGCCCAGGCCTGGGGACAAGTTTTCAATTTTCCATTCCTTTATAACCGGGAGGGGTCAGGCTTGACCCCGTTTTACCAAAAGGAGGCGGCAATTCCTCTCTTGAGCTTAAGACTCAGGGGTTTTCTTGCCGATTTTTTATGACTATAAGCATGGACAGTATTACCGAGGCTGTTGTGAGAAGAACCATCCTTTTCCTGCGGGATGAAGTACAGATCAAAACAAAAAACCATAATATTCAATATATGGAAGAAAAACGTATGGAATTAACCTATTTAACATCCATTATTACAGTCGGCTCAACTCCTCCTGTTTATATAATGTTCAGTTATGAACAACAACTGATTGAAAAAATATTTGAAGCTTATACAGAAGGTTTAGATATACATCCAGAGGAAAAATATGAGTATATTGAAGAGACTGCCGGGGATATACTTAATATTGTCGTGGGAAACATCACACCTGAATTACAACAGGATGAAAAAAACGAAAAAACAATAATTTCTCTCTCTACGCCCATTGTATTTTCAAAAGCTGACAGTATTGCAAAAAGTAAAACTTTAAAATTCAGTGTGAGCTGTCTGCGTACAGTTCATGGGAATATGACTATTTTCTGTGTCGGACCCAATGAACTGTTTTGAAGCACTTTGATTTATCTATTTTCTTAATTCTTAATTCTTATTTTCGTGTTTTTCTGGCAAGATAATTAAAAAATCCTTTTGGATTTCGGCTTGTCCAGGTTAGGGATCCCGAAAAAAACAAATCTACAACTCGAATGAATAAAACAGAGGGGGGGCGATGGAGGAACCAAACACAACTTCTTTGAATGTTATGATTGCTGAAGATTCCGGTATTACCGGCAAAAAGTTAAAAAAAATGCTTGAAGAACTGGGACATAATGTTGTGGGAGTAGCAAGAACAGGCGAAGAAGCTGTTGAGCAATACGAAAAACTTAATCCTGACATTGTTACCATGGATATTATTATGCCTGGTATGAACGGTGTAGATGCTGCCAGAGAGATATGCAGTAAATTTAAAGATGCCTGTATTATAATGATTACCTCCCACGGACAGAAACAGATGGTGATTAACGCCGTCAAAGCCGGTGCCAGGGGATTTGTTATAAAACCTTTTAAACATGAAATATTAAAATCGGCCATTGATCAAATCGTTAAAAAATTTTTATAAAAATGATAAAAGTCTTTAACCATCAGCGTTAAGCATTAAATATTGTAAACTTGACCCCCTGTTCCAAAATCCAAATACGGGCGGTGCCGTAGGGGCAGGCCCCGTGCCTGCCCTGTTGACTCACCAATATCCACCCGACATCAATCGGGAAACAATCAACACCGGGGAACCACAAAAGGGCAACCCGAAAAAAGGCAACCTGAAAAAGGGCAACCCGGAAAAGGGCAACCACAGGGGGTTGCCCCTACGGGAAACATGTCATTATCCGATGTTGTGCATCGGTTTAAAATATTAACCATGATTAAAAAAGGGTACACTCATATTTTTTATTATTGCAAAAAATATATCAAACGCATATGTTATCTGTAAAATATCAAAATATCAAACAAGGACTTTAAACCTTATGAACAGATGGCTATTAAAAACTATAATGCTGCTCCCAGTCCCGAGGGAGTCCCTGCAAGCGAGGAACTCCCTTCACTGTCCCGCAAGCGAGGAACTCCCTTCACTGTCCTGCAAGCGAGGAACTCCCTTCACTGTCCCGCAAGCGAGGAACTCCCTTCACTGTCCCGCAAGCGAGGAACTCCCTTCACTGTCCTGCAAGCGAGGAACTCCCTTCACTGGCTGCGAGGGTTTAAGCAGACCGGAGTCCCTCGCTTGCAGGGACTTCGGCGTTGAAAAATTGAAGCCATGTCTGTCTTAAAAAAAAAAGATATCAGATCAATCTTTATACCTGCAAAAAACAGTCTTGAACGTCTGCTGGTTATTTATGTTACCCTGGGACTTTTTATTTTTTCCTTAATCATGGGTATTATTACCTATAAACTGGCATTTTTGCACCAGCTTGAACTATCCAGAATTTTTCAAAAACAGTTGATCCGCACAGTTCAGTCCCAGGCGGAAATCGCTGTGTTTGCCGAAAACAAATCCATTGCCACAGATATCCTTACAGGTCTGCTTACAAGTTCTGTTTTTAAGGGTGTACAAATTCAATCAACAGATTTAAGTTTTCAAATGGAAAAATACACAAACATGAAAGATTCTGCTTCCATGGAGGAAAATGGTTCAACTGCACCTGTTGATTTCTGTGCATCCTCTGGTTTTCCTCTATTTTCCCCGGTGGATAAACAGGAACAGATAGGAATTTTAACGGTGCTGTGTAACAAAACCCGTATTCAACGCGAAGCAACATTGAGTGCTTTACAGCAAACGCTTCTGCTGTTGCTGCAACTTGTGGCCGCCTGTTTTATCATTGCCATAGTTACACGTAAAATCATTACCCAGCCGGTTTCATGGCTTGCCCTGTCTGTTAAAAACATTAAACCCGGCAGGGCATCCCAGCTGCCAATGAATAAAAAACACCAGAATAATGAAATAGGTATGCTCACCAACAGTTTAAATGTTTTAATACTTGCAACAGACGATGCCCTGGCAGAAAGCAGGAAAGCCAGAAATGCTGCAGAAGCTGCCACCCGTGCCAAAAGCGATTTTCTTGCCAACATGAGCCACGAAATAAGAACTCCCATGAACGCCATAACAGGCTTTTCTTTTCTTGCTTTAAAAACAAATCTCAATGAGCAGCAAAAGGATTATATCAATAAAATTGATACAGCCTCAAAATCCCTTCTTGGGATTATCAATGATATCCTTGATTTTTCTAAAATAGAAGCCAATAAGCTTGAACTGGAGCATGCTCCTTTTAAACTCAGCAAAGTGATGAAAAACATCACTTCCATGGTTGCTGTTAAAGCTGCGGAAAAAAAACTTGAACTGACCTGCCATATAAACCATGATCTCCCCGATGAGTTAACGGGTGATTCCCTGCGTCTTGGACAGATACTGATCAATCTTGCCAATAATGCTGTTAAATTTACAGATAAAGGTCATGTTTCAATTAAGGCGGAAATTTCTGATGAAAAGGCAATACGTTCTGATCAGAACAGCGGCAGTTCCGGCACAAATACAGATGCCGCCATCAGGATCAAATTTTCAGTATCAGATACTGGTATTGGCATAACCAGGGAACAGCAAAAAAAACTCTTCCAATCCTTTTCCCAGGCAGACTCTTCCACAACCAGGAAATATGGAGGAACAGGTCTTGGTCTCGCCATATCAAAGCGTCTTGTGAAAATGATGGGGGGGGAGCTCCTGGTTCAAAGTGAACCGGAACAGGGATCAACTTTTTTCTTTCACATTGATCTGAGTCGTTCTAAAGCAACTCAGCAGCAACAGTCTGCCATTAATCTCAAAAAAGAAACATCCCTGGCAGCCAACATAAGAAAATTGCAGGGAGTCATGGTTCTTCTGGTGGAAGATAACTACATTAATCAACAGATTGCCAGTGAAATCATGATTGATGCCGGTATTATTGTAGATATTGCTGACAACGGCAGAAACGCTGTTGATCTTCTTGAAAAAAGTGTAAATATCAAAAGCAGCACGGCTGAAAAACATAAATATGACCTGGTTCTCATGGATATTCAAATGCCGGTTATGGGCGGATATGAAGCCGCAAAAAAAATACGCGGAAATAA
>JAYEHB010000283.1:0-7829 GCA_034659375.1 Thermodesulfobacteriota bacterium | reverse complement strand
ATGCTTTGTTGTGGGCAAACCGAGGTGAAATATCAGGGCTGCCCATGGCAGTTATATTGAATCATCATCATGGCAATATCATCGGATTGAGGTGCCTGGCCTGCATGCTCCTTCACCTTTGACATAATCTTTTTTATAGTATCTTCAACACCTCTGCCTCTCACAGCTTTTATTTCCTGAAGCAGACGATTATCTGAAAACATAACCTCATCAAGATCCTTTGCCTCAGTAACACCATCTGTGTACAAAAAGAATAGATCCTCTGATTGCAGTTTTAAAGATAACTCTTTATACTCAATATTTTCAATCACCCCGACAACGGGTCCGCTGATTCCTTTTTTATAGTAAACCTCTTTTTTGTTAATTACTATTGGAGGATTGTGCCCCCCATTTGAATATTTTATCTCTCCAGTACGAATATTTAGAATTCCAATAAAAAGAGTGACAAACATTGTATTTGGATTTTCAGAGCAGAGAATTCCATTGAGCTCTGTCATGGTTTCAGCCGGACCTCTCTTGTTCTGGGCAATGGTTTTTATCAGAGTCTTGGTAATAACCATAAACAGAGCAGCCGGAACACCTTTGTCTGAGACATCACCCACTGTAAAGCATAGATGGTCATCGTCAATGAAAAAGAAATCATACAGGTCTCCACCCACCTCTTTTGCAGGTTCAAGCATAGCAAACAGATCAAATTCATTATGGTCAGGAAATGGTGGGAAAATTTTTGGTAACATTCCCATTTGAATTTTTGTTGCTACATTCAGTTCTCCCTGGATACGTTCTTTTGCAGCAGTAGTTTCCATGAGTTTCATGATGTTATTAGTAAGTTCATCTTTCATAAAGATAAAAGATTGAGCAAGTTCCCCTATTTCATCCTTGTATTTTTCAGGCAGTTCCTGAATAGGGCTTTTTTGTTCATCAATTACAGTAAAATCATGATATGGAATTTTTTTGGCATATAAAGATAGCGTTTTTAGCGGTTTTGTAATTTTACTGACCAGAAAAAAGGTAATTATCAAACTTATAATAAAAATTGCTGCAATTACAAATAACTGGTGTATTACAAGCACTCTGGCTGGATGATTTATTTCTTTAACAGGTACTGTAAATGCAATATGCCACTTAAGCAGTTTAAAGAATTTAACAGTGGTTACCATCAACCGTTTATCTTTATCTGATTTTAATATGTACTTAAAGGTATCAATGGCTGAATGGCTTGCAACTATAAGATCATCCACAAGGAGATCGCCGGTTAAAGTGTTCATAGCTGAACCAAAATCAAGATTTTTATCTGACTTTGGAGGGATAAGTATTTTTTTGTTATCGTTAAACAGAAAAGCAGATCCAGTATCGGCAATTTGAAGTTTGTCAAAGTTTTTTTCAAGTACTTTTATCATCTGGTCAAGTTTTGTTTGAAACTCTGCTTCCAGATCACCAATTTTAACAGTAACGCAGATTATCCAGTCCCAGTTATGAAATGGTATGAAATATCCGACTTGTTTGTTATTTGAACGGCTTTTGTCATTTGGTCCATGAGCAGCCCAGTTAAAAACTGCATAATCTCCACCAAAGCTGAAAGCATTTTTAAATACAACATTGACAATATTTCTACCTTTCATGTCCTTTAGATTTGATATAAAGGTTCCATGCAGTGACATGCCCTTATGTGATATGATTTGACCATTTTTTTCAAAAACAAAACAAGAGACATTTTTTCTGATACCATTAAAACGCTTGAGCCAGTTTAATGTTTTTTGCTGTGCTGTATCTGTTGTTATCAATCCTTGTTGGGATAAATCAAGGTATTCTTTAAAAACAGATGAAACACCATTACTAATAACTTTTAACTCTTTTTTGTCTTGAATTATTTTATTGATTTTATCCTGTTGAAGATTTTTATAGGTACCTTGTATGTTGAGTTCTACTAATTTGTAAATATTTTGCATTGAAGATTCTATTTTCTTGGTTATGGCATGTCCAACATCCCTGTATGTGAAATACATGGTCAACGCTGTTGTGGCAGCCAGTACCATAAAAATAAAAAAAATAATTTTTCCTCTGAATGAATAAAGCATAATAAATTTATTTAATAAAAGCGAACTGGAATGTCAAGGGAAATTAGGGTGTACTCCAAGATAAAGATTGCTTTGAATGCAGATATCTGGTAAATAATCTGTTTATAAAAACAGATTGTAAAGTCATTTTTTTTTGTTTTTTTGGTTAATTGTATTGCTTGAATATCAAAAAAAAACCGGCTTTATCCATAAATATTACAGAATCAATGTATGCAGGAGGTAGTTTATGACAAATATAATAGCCGAGGACGGACTCTCCTTTGATGATGTTCTGCTTGTACCTGAATATTCAGCAATTTTACCAGATGAAGCTGAAACCAGCACTATGCTTACAAAAACACTTCAATTAAATATTCCCATTGTAAGTGCTGCAATGGATACTGTAACTGAGGCTCGTACTGCCATCAGCATGGCAAGGGCAGGAGGGCTTGGTTTTATCCATAGAAATCTCTCCATTGAAGAGCAGGTAATTGAGGTTGACAGGGTGAAGAAATCAGAGAGCGGGATGATTGTGGACCCCATAACTATCTCACCGGATGTCTCTATTTCAAAAGTTCTCAAAATAATGTCAAAATATAGAATTTCCGGCATTCCAGTCACAGAAGGTGACAAACTTGTGGGTATTGTTACCAATAGAGATTTGAGATTTGAAACTGAGCTTGAAAAACCTGCCAGAGAAGTGATGACTTCAGAGAATCTTGTAACTGTGGCCGAGGGCTGCTCCCTTGAAGAGTCAAAAACCATACTTCACAAACACAGAATTGAAAAACTTCTTGTTGTGGATAAAACAGGAAAACTCAAAGGGTTAATTACAATCAAGGATATTGAAAAAATAAAAAAATATCCCATGGCATGCAAGGATTCCTTTGGACGGCTCAGAGCGGGTGGTGCCATAGGTGTTGGCTTAGACATGATGGAAAGAACCGAAAGCTTGCTGAGAGCCGGAGCAGATGCCCTGGTTATTGATACTTCCCATGGTCATTCACAAAATGTAATGTCAGCCATTGAAAAAATAAAGCATTCATTTCCTGACTGCCAGATGATTGCAGGAAATGTGGCAACGGCAAAAGGTGCAAAAGCCTTGATAGATGCCGGTGCTGACGGTGTTAAAATTGGAATAGGACCTGGCTCCATCTGTACAACCCGTATTGTTGCAGGTGTTGGCGTACCTCAATTGACTGCCATTATGAATTGTAAAGAGGTCTCCAATGAGACTGGTGTCCCGATAATTGCAGATGGTGGAATTAAATTTTCAGGAGATATTTCCAAAGCCATAGGTGCAGGAGCCAATTGTGTCATGCTTGGAAGTCTTTTTGCCGGAACCCGTGAAAGTCCTGGAGAAATTGTAATATTTAAGGGAAGAAGCTACAAGGCTTACCGGGGAATGGGTTCTGTGGAAGCCATGCGAAAGGGTTCCAGTGACAGATATTACCAGAGAGACAGTTCTGAAAATGAGGAGCTGGTACCCGAGGGCATTGTGGGCAGAATTCCTTACAGAGGTACTATAAGGGAAAATATCGTTCAAATGATAGGCGGGCTTAAGGCAGGCATGGGTTATATTGGAGCAAGGACCATTGATGATTTAAGGGAAAAAGCTAAATTTATCAAAATAAGTGCTGCAGGTCTTAAGGAGAGTCATGTGCATGATGTTATTATTACCAAGGAAGCTCCCAATTACAGTGTCGACAGCATAAAATAAGGTAAGCGTTCACAGGGTACTGCATCTGCTGCGTTGGCGAACACTTGAAGTACGTGAGTACGTCTGCGTGTCCGCCGCCCTGCATCTACAGCACCCTGTAAACGCTTACAATTCGGCGAATTACAGATTGTTGATATCAAGCATCTGTAAAATCTGTAAACTGTTACAAATAAGAAAGGCTTTTATTTATGTCAGGAACGTCATCATCTTCATTTTATCATCTCCATGTTCATACTGAGTATTCCCTTCTTGATGGTGCGATAAGGCTTGATTCTCTTTTAAAAAGAACAAAAGAGTTTGGCATGGATGCTGTGGCAGTGACAGACCATGGCACAATGTTCGGCATAGCTGAATTCCATGAAAAGGCCCGTAAAGCATCCATTAAACCAATAATCGGGTGCGAGGTTTATGTTGCTCCAAGGACCATTAAGCATAAAACTGCTGCTGATAATAAAGGCTTAAACCATCTTGTTCTTCTTGCAAAGGATAGGAATGGGTATTCCAATCTGTGCAAACTTGTTTCCATTGCCCAGTTACAGGGGTTTTACTATAAACCAAGGGTTGACAAAGAGCTTTTAGAAAAATACAGCAGCGGTCTTATTGCTCTTTCTGCTTGTCTTAAAGGTGATATCCCCCAGAGTATTCTTGCAAATAAAATTGATGCTGCCGATGATGCTGCAAGGTTTTACCTTAATACTTTTGGTGAAGATAACTTTTTTCTTGAAGTTCAGAAAAACGGCATGGAGATCCAGGAGAAGGTGAATGCCGGAATCCTTGACATGAGCGATCGTCTTTCAATCCCCATGGTTGCCACCAATGACTGCCATTATCTTTCAAAGAGCGATGTAAGGGCCCATGAAGCTCTTCTCTGTATCCAGACAGGGGATACTCTGGACAACAAAGAGCGGTTTAGATTTGATTCTGACCAGCTATACTTTAAATCCCCTGACGAGATGATCAATGATTTTAAAAATTTTCCAGGGTCCATAGAAAACACCAAAAAAATTGCAGCAAGATGTGATGTGGAATTTGATGATAAAACCTACCATTTTCCAAATTACTCCACAGATGAAAATGAAAATGTTGATGAGATTTTTGATCGTCAGGTGCGGGAGGGTTTTGAAAAAAGATTTAAAGTAATTAAAGATAACAACCCTGATGTTGATGAAAAGCTCTACCGTGACCGCCTTGACTATGAGATCAAAATAATTCTCAGTATGGGTTTCCCAGGGTATTTTCTCATAGTAGCTGATTTTATCAGGTATTCCATGGAAAATGGTGTTCCTGTGGGGCCTGGCAGAGGTTCTGCTGCAGGTTCCATGGTTGCATATTCCATGGAAATAACAGCCCTTGACCCAATTGAGCACGGCTTGATATTTGAAAGATTTCTCAATCCTGCCCGTCTAAGCATGCCTGATATTGATGTTGATTTCTGTATTGAAGGCCGGGAAAAGGTCTATAAATATGTTATAGATCGTTATGGCGGAGGAGATTATGTCTGCCAGATAATTACCTTTGGAAAACTTAAGGCCAAGGCTGTTATCAGAGATGTTGGAAGGGCACTTGCCATACCTCTGCCCGAGGTTGATGAAATCGCCAAAATGATTCCAGATGGTGTTAAAAATTTAACAGAGGCCATTAAAGAAGTTCCTAAAATTCGTGAAATAACAGAATCAGCCCCGGTTAAGCAGGAGCTTTTAAAAATTGCTCTTATTTTGGAAGGTCTTGCAAGACATGCCTCAACCCATGCCGCAGGCGTTGTTATATCAGACAAACCTCTGGTGGAGTATCTGCCCCTTTATAAAGGAAAAGAGGGTGAGACTCTGACCCAGTTTGACATGAATTATGTTGAAAAATTAGGTCTTGTCAAGTTTGATTTTCTTGGGTTAAGAAACCTTACAGTTATAAAAAATACTTTGGAGCTCTTAAAAAAGCAGTCCAAAGAGGTACCTGATCTTCTTCACCTTGACATGGAAGATAAGAAAACATTTGAACTTCTTGCAAGGGCTGATACAACTGGTGTGTTCCAGCTTGAAAGCTCTGGCATGAAGGAGCTCATTGTACGACTTTCCCCCTCAAGTTTTTCTGATATTGTGGCACTTGTTGCTCTGTACCGGCCAGGTCCCTTAGACAGCGGCATGGCCGATTCCTATGTGGAGAGAAGGCATGGCAGAGAAAAAGTTGAATATCTTTTTCCCGAGCTTGAGCCCATCTTAAAGGAGACCTACGGAGTTATTCTCTACCAGGAACAGGTGATGAAAATTGCAGGTGTACTTGCTAACTATTCCATGGCAGACGCAGACGGCTTAAGAAAGGCCATGGGTAAAAAAATAGCCGCCATGATGGAAAAGCACAGATCTCTTTTTCTTAAAGGTGCAAAAGAGAATAACCTTTCAGAAAGCAAAGCCAATGAACTTTTTAATCTCATGGAAAAATTTGGCGGCTATGGATTTAATAAATCCCACAGTGCAGCCTATGCATTGATATGTTTTCAAACAGCATATCTTAAAGCTCATTATCCAAGGGAATATATGGCTGCACTCATGACAAGTGATATGAACAATTCCGACAGTGTAGTTAAATTCATGGATGAGTGCCGCAGCCATGATATCAAGGTTCTGCCGCCTGATATTAATGAGAGTGACGCTGTATTTACAGTGTCCTCCAATGCCATCAGATTTGCTCTTGCTGCTGTTAAAAATGTTGGACAGGGAGCCATTGAGTCCATTGTTGCAGTAAGAAACAGTGATGGAAAATTTTTATCCCTGTTTGATTTTTGTGAAAGAGTTAATTCCAGCAAAGTAACTAAAAGAGTTCTTGAATCTTTGATCAAGTGCGGTGCTCTGGATTCTTTAAAATCCAAACGCAGCCAGATGATGGCATGCCTTGAAGAAGCTCTGGATCATGGTCACAGAATACAGAAGGATAAAGCAGATTCCCAGATGGATCTTTTTGCTGACATGGAAGGAGGCGTTGCTGTTCCTGTAACTATTCCCCAGATGCCTGACATGGAAGAGTGGAATGATACAGAATTGCTTGCTCTGGAAAAAGAGACTTTGGGTTTTTATATTACAGGTCATCCTTTACAAAAGTATGAGGATATTATTGCAAAATATGCCAATGCAACTTCTTTAAATCTCCACGAAATGCCTGAAAAACAGAGCGTTAGAATGGGAGGGACAATCAAGCCGATAAAAATCCTTAAAACAAAAAAAGGCGATATGATGGCCTTTGCATCTTTAGAGGATATGCAGGCAAGTGTGGAGGTTGTTGTGTTTCCAAATATTTATGAAAATACCCATCAGATTATTGCAGATGAAGCACCTGTTATACTTGAGGGAGAGGTTCAAAAAAGAGAAAATTCTGTAAAGCTTCTGGCAGAAAAGATTATTCCCATGGATCAGGCAAAACAGGAATGGACAGCAAGTATTATAATGAATATGGATTTATCAAAGCAACTATCTTCTGATAATACCCTGGATAAGCTTAAAACAATTATTGACAGATATCCCGGCACCTGCACATCCTTTCTTAATATAATTATTCCAGACGGCTCTTCTGTTGTGTTAGAGCTTTCTGAAGAGAACAGTCTATCTCCTGATGCAGCTCTTTTTAAAGAGGTTAACTCTCTTCTCGGACCTAATTCCATTGAAACAAAATGTGCAGCTATAAAGCAGAAAGAGAAGAAAAAATGGTATAGGAAAAATAATACAATGAATTAAGCGAGGCCTCAGAGTCCCAACATAAAGAAGATATACAGAATAATGATTGTTCCTGGAATAATTAAGTATGGTGTCCCCGGAATTAAAGTATGGTGTCCCCGGAATTATGGAATTACCTTGTTCTTTCTATCCAGATATCATCTAAAAAAATTGCTTTTTCTCCGCTTGTCTTATATACTTAATTAGAAAATAGAAAACATATCAACAAGGAGAAAAGCAGTAATGACAGAAATATCCCATGACCATAATTTTAAAAATCTGCTGTTAGATTTTCCTCTGGAATCTTTAGAATTCTTTTTTCCAAAAGCTCTTAAAGAATGGGGTGAAGTA
>JAYEHB010000282.1:0-7834 GCA_034659375.1 Thermodesulfobacteriota bacterium | reverse complement strand
AATCATCATTTTTCTGCAACCATTTGAAATAGTATTATATTTGTAGGAAGCTCGAATTTTTTGGGAATAACATTTAGGGCAACTACATTGGACAAGAGGCATATTTAACTCCACTAAAAATGTATATGGGGAGGTTATCATACTTTTTTCAATTGCTTTTGTCCAGAACTTTCATGCTTTTGCCCTAATTTTTCAATTGCCTATTAAACTGAACCAGTGCCTCAATTACAGACTCACAGGGTATTGATCATATTAAGATTAGAAAAGTAACTTTTTGACATTTAATTTTCATATGAAATCAAGTTGATAAAAAATAAAATAGCAAGTTGGGAATAAAAACAAATTTCTGAGATTACTTGTTCAAATTCCTTAGATTGCGTGTTGCGTTACAGCAAAAGGTCGAAAACAAAAACAAGGTGCAATGATTATTAATAACAAAATGTGAAAACAAATGAATGGCAGATACTTTTGCGCCGTGTATCTCAGTAACGGTGAACTGTTAACCTGTGAACGCTGTTTGTTTTTGTTCAAATTCTATTTTGAGACCAAAATCGATCCAAGAAAGGGAATAAGAATTCCGGATATCACAACAATTCCCCCTGCAATCTCATAAGGTGATGGAATCTCCTGTAAAAGAATCCAGGAAAAAAAAAGTGTGAAAACAGGCGTGAGCATTGAGAAGAGTATGAACCGTGAAACAGGTCAGTTTGTAACCTGTTAATTCTTTGAAATCATCTCTGTATTTCTGATTTTCTAAAAGACCCAGTCTCATCTTCAAATAATGTCTGTCTCCATCAATAGTAACATGATAAGTCGTGTCTCCCCATTTTGCGAGCTCCTTGTAATAGGGAAGGATATCTTCAAAAACTTCGGAGTTCAGCATTACTTCAGGTACTGGTTTCAAAAGCTCGTACATATCGGCAATCCATAAGGAACCCAGAAAGACAATATCGTATTTACCCTTTTTTATTCCCAACTGTGCCTCTTGAAACAAACGGTCAAAGGGAACCTGAAAGATATTCACTTGGGCACCTGTAAGTTCTTCAAATTGACGAGCATGGAGCAGGGTTGGCTCACCCATAACCGGAACTTCATGAGTCAGGATATTAAGCTTTAGCCCGGTGTAATCTTTCATAGATATTTCGCTATAGGAATATCTCCCGGCATGGGTTTGGGCAGCGGCATGGGTTTGGGCAGCAATCGCAAATACCGCGACAGCGGCAATAAGAATGGTTGTCCGTTTTGCTGTCTTTTCTCTTTTCATAACATTTTCTCCTTTATCCTCATAGCTTACTCTCTTCGCCCGTGGATAACGGCCCATTGTTTAATTGCCGAAACCATAGGATAATAAACCTTAGCTTTTATCTGAGGCCATATCCAGCAATTCTCGTACCTTTTCTGTCATATCCGCCAAAGAAAATGGTTTCTGGATAAATTCCATCCCATCATTCAGCACCCCCTGATTGACGATGATATCTGCGGTATACCCGGACATGAACAGCAGTTTAATTTCAGGGTAAAGAGAGATGATTTTTTCTGCCAGATCACGGCCATTCATCTCTGGCATGACCACGTCGGTCATCAGCAGATCGATGGAGCCGGAGTGGATTTTTGCTTTTTCAATAGCCTCTGCCGGGGTAGCTGCGGACAGCACGGTATATCCTTTCCTTTCCAGCATCATCCGGGTCATCCTGAGGATAGCAGGTTCATCTTCCACCAGCAGAATGGTTTCTGTTCCCCCGGCGGCTGCTTTTTTTTCAGGAATTGCCTTGTCAGAGTCTTCATCGGCAAAAAGTCGGGGCAGGTAGATTTTGAAAGTGGTACCCTGGCCCGGCTCACTGTACACATTGATGAATCCGTTGTTTTGTTTGACGATGCCGTAGACTGTAGCAAGCCCCAGGCCGGTACCTTTGCCCACATCCTTAGTGGTGAAAAAAGGCTCGAACAGATTGTCTAGAGCGTCCTTGTCCATGCCGCAACCGTTGTCACTGACCGCCAGGAGAACAAAATCACCGGGGATAAAATCCGGGTGTTCGCTGCAGTATTCTTGGTCTAAGGTACACCTGCCGGTTTCTATAGTGAGCTTACCTACCCCGGAAATGGCATCTCTGGCATTCACACAAAGATTGGCAAGGATCTGATCTATCTGGGACGGGTCCATTTTTACCGGCCACAAATCGGATGCCGGTTGCCATATCAGTTCAATATCTTCCCCAATAAGCCGGCGCAGCATGTTCAGCATACTCTCTACGGTATTATTCAACTCCAGCCGTTTGGGTGAGATGGTCTGTTTTCTGGCAAAGGCCAGCAGCTGCTTTGTGATATCCGCCGAGCGCTCAGCTGCAGTTTGAATTTCTTTCAGGTCATCATACAGATCATGAGTTTCATCTGCCTGCAACAATGCCAGTTCAGTATGTCCTATAATCACCCCCAGCATATTGTTGAAGTCGTGGGCCACACCCCCTGCCAGACGACCTACGGATTCCATTTTCCGGGCCTGGTTGAGCTGAGCCTGGATTTTTTCACGTTCCGCTTCGGCCTGCTTACGTTCGGTTATATCCTGATAATTTCCCAAAAGCCCCTGTATATCCGGATCATGAAAAAGATTGGTTCCTGTAAATTCTATCAACTTGTAGCTGCCATTTTTACACCGGTATCTACATTCCATGGTCCCGACAGCATCAGGTTCGTTCATCATCTTTTCAAAAAACTTTTGTGTGAATTGTAAATCATCGGGATGGATATTATCCCAGATGCTTGCCCCGACGACTTCTTCAGGTTTCCAGCCAAACAATTGTTCGATATTCGGGCTTTTATATCTATTGATGCCATTCTGATCGATGATAACAATTACATCACCGATGTTCGCAAGCATTTTGCTGTGCCTGGCTTCACTTTTTCTTAGATTCTCATCTGCCCGAACAAGTTTTTGTTCTGTTTCCAGTTCATTAAAAATGCGTTTGAAAACTACAGGTAATATATCTGTAATATCAAAACCCTTGATCAAATAATCCAGCGCCCCAAGTTTCATCATTTCCACAGCAATTTTTTCGTCACCATGACCTGTCATAGCAATGAAAGGAATTTTATATCCTTGATCGATCAGGGTGCGGACAAGGTCTGTTCCATCCATATCAGGGAGGCGCTGATCGATTAGAAGAATCAAGTTTTTATTGTTCTTGACACTTTTAATGGCATCTGCACCGGTTAATACACCATGACAGATAAAACCAGCCCTTTGTAATGATTTCTGGACAAGGTTATTAAGACCCTCATCATCTTCAACCACTATCACTTGCCAGGTGATTGATAATTCTGTCTGACTATTTTCAGTTATTTTACTTGATTTCATTTTTCACCATTAATATCTGGCACTTGCACCACAGACAGGAATAATCCCAGTTGACGGATGGCATGGACAAAATTGTCATAGTCTATGGGCTTGGTAATATAGCTGTTGCACCCCAGTTCGTGACAATGTTCAATCTCTCTTGGATCGTCGGTGGTCGTGATCATGATCACGGGTAATTTTTTCAGAACCGGATCGGTTTTTATCTGTTTGAGTACCTGTACGCCATCTATTTTAGGCATTCGGATGTCGAGCAGGAGGACGTACGCCTCCCCTGGTTTTCGATGTAGACTGCCATCTGTTTTAAACAGAAAATTTATGATTTCCTGGCCATCTTTGAAAAGCAGAACCTCATTGACAATTCCGGCTCGTTTTAAATTTTTTTTAATCAGATTTGCATGACCTTCATCATCCTCTGTAACGAGGATTATAACATCTGTATGCATCATCATTTTCCTTTCTTTTTTTTATATGAAAGTCCATCCAAACGACTGCAATGATAGACTTTCTAAATTTGTTGTGGCCGATGCGGAAACCACGCTCCGGCCGTGCCGGTTATACGTTCTCTTTGGGCATTGATATGTAAAAACAACTTCCCAGGCCAATTTTTGATTCTACCCGGATAGACCCTCCAAGTCTGGCTAATATCCTTTTTACAATGGTTAAGCCCAAACCTTCCCCTTTGTTTTGAGCAGGGTCAAGTTGTTGAAAAATTTCAAATATTTTATCAATGTGATTAACATCAATACCAATCCCATTATCCTCGACGCAATAAACAGATTGACCGTCCACAATTTCGCCTGAAATCCGAACCATACCTGGACGATTAGAGTCAAGACACTTCAAAGCATTATCTAACAGATTTGAAAAGACCTGACCAATTTGAACAGCATCACTTTGACATTGTGGCAGATCATCCACAATTACTTCCACACCGTTTTCTTTTATCTGAAATTCTGTCGAGGCTACAACGTTTGAGATTATTTGGTTCATATCCACGGATTCAATTTTCAAAGCTGCCCGGCCAGATCGTGACAACCGCAACAATCCTTCAAGAAGCATATCCATTTTTGCAGTGCTGGTGCGGATAAACCTCAATGCTTCAGAAATATCATCATCAAGGACAGGTGTGACTGCAGTCAGGGCAGTTTCCAAAGATTTGCCTGCAAGAATACTGCGGATATCTTCAATTGCATATCCAAGTTCCCTGCCGTATCCGTCAATATTAACCAATGGCGACCTGAGGTCATGGGAAGCAACATATACTATTTGCTCAAGTTCTTCATTTTTTGATTTAAGTTCCGCATTTATAATCTTAACCTCTTCTTCTGCCCGCTGCCGATCAGTAATTTCCTTTTCAAGGGTCAAAGTTCTTTTTTTAACAAGACCTTTTAACTGAGCACTGAAAAAAAATAAAGAAACAATGGCGGCAGCACCGGATAAAAGTGCTGTGGCAATGATATAAGTATTAAAGTATTCTCTTTCAAGTGGAGCACGGATGGAGATGATTGCCCTGATATAGCCGATGGTTTCATTATAGCCGCCAGCCCCTTTATATCGTTCCTGTAATTGTTTTGGCGCGTTTTCCAGTTTGCCGTGGCAGACAAGGCATTGCTTTTGGTTTTCCAGAAAAGGCAAGGCTACATAGAGATATTTTTTTTCATCCAGGGTAATGATATCACGAAATTTTTTAATTTCCCTATTATTGTTAAACATTCTGACAAGTTTTTCTTCCATGGCATCAGCTTTGTTCACCGGATTTCTCGGGTTATTTGCAGCAAGTTTATAGTATAGTTCCGGAAGGCCTGCCTCAACACGTTCTTTATTATAAAAAACGTGTTGATTCCTGGTAATGAATGAAGAAGAGAAGAGTTCCGGAGCATAAAAATCCCGGGAAACAGCTCCTTGATCTTTGTAAGAATATAGTGCAGGGAGCATCACCTCCTGGACATAGTGATGAATCCCTTTTTGTGCCAGCAAAAGGTCCTGTATTTTTCTTTCAGCCTGATTGATGACATAAATCCGTGTCAGATAAAAAAGCAATGCTCCTATGGCACTGGTAATAATTATTGCTGTGGCAAGTGTCTTCCTTAAATTTGATCTGCTGATTTTATCCGGCTTTTCCAAAGGTGTTGGGCTCATCCAAATAATTCCGTAAATTAATAAGGGAATGGATAAGAACTTGCTTTTTGTCTAAGAAAGTATCAAAAATCCCTAAAGTTAAAATTATTACTCATCTCCTGATACAAGCACAACATTTTTTGTATCAGGAGAGGTCTGATCTTGTCAAGATAAAAATAAAGCTTTTGGGCTTGGTTCTAAGTTCGTCCACTTGGCCAGAAAAGCAGTCAACAAAAATTTAGAATGAACTATTAAGTCAAAGTCTATTCAGTGAGATTAAGGAATTGATAAAGGTTTCCCTAAAAAAGATTATCCAATCGGTCAACATAACAATGGTTTATACTTATTTTGAAATCGGCAGAATGATTGTGGAACATTTGCAAAGAGGAAAAGATCGGGCAGATTATGGGAAACAGGTTTTAAAGTCACTTTCGGAGCAATTGACTCAAGAATTTGGCAAAGGCTTTTCCGAGTGTAATTTATTGCATATGAAAAACTTCTATCAGGGATACTCAATTTCGCAGACACCTTCTGCGGAATTCAAATCGATAAACTCTTCGACACTGTCGGGGATTTCTGAGACTGAAAAAGGGGTCAAGTCTGCTCTTGACTCTTTCAAAGAAAAAGGGGACAATGAAAAAGGGGTCAAGTCTGCTCTTGACTCTTATTGATTAATAATTGCGGCTACCGCCATAAAGTGGGACATTTTGAACCGGTTGATGAGGGCCATTCAGCTCAGAAACCTATAAACACAGAGCCCTCGAAGAGCCTTTTGTGCTACTCTGCCTCAGCAGAGCCACTGTCTTCCGAGGCACCGTCACCGGATACCCCGTTGTGATAACACTATGCCGTGGCTTCGCGTCTTCGACCCGCCTCCATCTGGCTGGGCTTGGGACTTGTCTTGACTTCCATTGCTGGAAATTGTAGACTCACCCTTAAGAACGTGTGCCGTACCCGGCACACAACAAAACGCCGGAGCAGACCGGGGGCTACTGAGCGGCTCCCGAAAGTTTCTACTTAACATAATTTTTAATCATGCAGAGTTTGTCGGCATTAAGCCCCCGGCAGCTCAGCTCAACGTTAACCTCTTCTCAAATTTATATATTTTACAAATGAGATATTGACGTAGTAGTATAAATATGATACTACTAATTCATACCACGTAAAATTAAACAACTTATCAAGGAACTTGATAAAGCAGGATTTATTAATCGTGGAGGGAAAGGGAGTCACCGGAATTTTGTTCATCCGAAAGTGACAAAGCCTGTTACAATTTCAGGTAAAATTGGATCTGATGCTTTGCACTATCAAGAAAGAGATGTTCAAAAAGCAATTGAGGATGCAAAAAAATGAAAAAGTCTGATCGTTACCTAAAAATTGTTGAGTGGTCTGAAAAAGATCAATGTTATATAGGTTCCTGCCCAAATCTTATGTATGGAGGTTGCCATGGGGATAATGAGGCAGAAGTTTACAGAGAACTATGTCAAATTGTAGAAGAAAATATAGAGTTATATGGAAAAGATGGTAAGCCCTTACCTCCGCAAACAACAGGAAAGAATTATTCTGGTAAATTTTTACTTCGCCCTGGAAAAGAATTGCATAAATCTCTTGCAATACGTGCTCTACAGGCTGATGAAAGTTTAAATAGTTTTTGTTTGAATACATTAAAAAAAGCACTTTCTAATGATACACAAGGGTTAACATGACGATTCACTGGATTGCAGGGGGCTTGGCGTTAACTCCAGAAATACTATGATACTCTATAAATACTTATCACCACATAGATTAGATGTCCTTAAAAACCATATGATTAGATTTACACAATATGGAGATTTTAATGATCCATTTGAGCTAAATCCAAATATTGACAAACTGGCTGAGAAAGAGGAAATTCGAAAATTACTTCCACTTGGTGATTCAAGCAAATGTATCAATAAAAAACCATATCCAATACATCTATTTGAATTCCCGACTCAGGCAATAAACTGTGTTATTTTAGGTTCTCGAAGTTCCGATTTAATTCAAAATCAAGTGAAATCCTTACTAAAAAATGACGAATTTTCACATATCAAACTTTTAAACGCTCATTTGGATAGTTCATCTTATGGGCCTTGGTCCTCGTTTCGGCCATCTGTGGGATTAGCCGAACATAGCATCTCATAAGATACTGTTATCATAACGTTATCCCTATATACAGTATGGAGCTACAACTTATCTGGAACAAACGATGATCAAGGCCCAAAATGGCTTTAAAAAAGTAAAACTCGTTCCTTATCATGCTTGTGGCAGGTGTTCATTTTAATGAGGATCTTACAAAAAATGAAGATTCCTGGGAAAAAACATTTCAAAAAAAATGGTTCGGCG
>JAYEHB010000281.1:0-7839 GCA_034659375.1 Thermodesulfobacteriota bacterium | reverse complement strand
CAAATGAAAGAGATGGAATTATTTTTTGTGAAATCTCGTTATGGGAAATTGCTATGCTCATCAAAAAAGCAAGAATATCTATTGATACATCATATCAAGATTTTATAAAAATAGTGTTTTTATCTAACAAATATCAATTCAAAGGTATCACTCCGGAAATAGCTGAATTGTCAACTTCACTTCCGGAAGAGGTTAACCAAGACCCCGCAGACAGAATTATTGCAGCAACATCACTCATCTACAAGATTCCTTTGGTTACTACGGATAAAAATTTACTAAATGCCGATAGCGTTAAAACAATCTGGTAAGCAAATCAGTTAATATATATGATCCCTCCTATACATAAAGTAAGAGGGATTTCTGGGCATCCTTCATACGTACTTCTAACTATTCACCTGATCCTCTATAAAATATTCAATTCTCTCAGCAGTTCCTATACCATTAACTTTACAAAACTGCATTGCCTCTTCTGTAAATCCTCCCACGGAAAGAAAGGCAGGCAAAATATCTTTTTCAAAAAATAATTTTTGTATCAGGCACGAATCCAGCTTTTCCTGAAAATCCTTTACAATATTAAGCCCTATTTTATCTTTTGTTTTTTTCACTTCAACCATTACCACTCTGCCGCAGTCTGACTTTGCCATAACATCTATTTCCATCTCCTTTCCATCCAGGCGTTGAAACTTTGCACGAAGTTTAACCTCAATAATATTCAATGGAGCTGGATCTTTCACATTATTAAAATAGAAAGATAAAGGAAAACGCTTTCTTGTGCGAAAGTCCGTAAAGAGTTGATATTCCGCAAACTTGCCAATCAGATTGTTGAGCTTTCCCAAAAGGGATCGTTTATCTTTTTTTAGATTTTCAAGCTCCTCATTGAAATCTTTCTTTAAATCAGGAACAAAGGAGCTGATCTCCTTTTCAAAGCGGTTGCGAAGAATCAAATAAAGAGTGCCGTCGGAAAGACCCCTAAAGTCAATATCAGAAATACCCTCTTTTATGAAATCAGCTTTTGCCAAAATTCTCAAACGTTCTTTAATTTCATTTAGATTAAGCTTTAGGCCGAGAGCTTTTTTTAATTCTTCTGACGTCCAGTCCCGGTCTGCGTGTTTGCTCATATGTAGAAGAATACTCTTGGCATGGATATCATTTATCCTTTTCAGGGTAAGTTCAATATATTCTCCCCAGGTCATGGACATTTCTGATTTTCTGTCTGAAATTTCATGATTTACAGTATTAACTACTCCTTCCTGGGTGGTCAAATCTTTATTCTCGTATTCGCTTTGAATTACACAGGAAATAAAAAAAGGATCAGACTGACATAGCTGGTTTATCTGAACAGCACTTTCATTGGTGACAGCTTCCTCATAAAATTGGGCATACTTAAAAACTGCCTGCAAACCTTCTTCCTCTGTTAAATATGGAGTCATAAAGAATCTTTTTAAACGGCCTGCTTCAAGATATTTATCTAAAATACTAATTAACCAGCCTACATAAGAGCCGGTAACCAGCATGGGAGCAAGTTTAGATTCTGAAACACCATGGAAACTTCCGGCCATGGTTTCATCTTTTGCAGTTTCACATCGTTCATCCCGGTAAATATACTCAGTGATATTCTGAAATTCATCTATGATTACCAGAAAACGCTGATCAAAACAGGCAGCAAAACGTTCAGGGGCTGTGTAAGCTGTTTTCCACATCAGATTAAAGGATTTATTTTCTTTATCTTTGATAATGGAATCTACATCACTTATTAAAATTTCAAGGGATTTGGCATTACCATATTCTTTAATCTTGTCGAGAGATAAAGGTATTTGCATAAGCTTTTCATCTCTTTCCAAAAAAGAAATATATTGCGTTGCAAAAGTACGGTAATATTCAACAGCAAAATCAGGATACCATATCTTATTTTCTGCAATTTCAAAAAACAGAGGAATTACCTTTCCGTTTTCACTCCACAGTTCATTAAAAATTCTTTGTATGAATGATGTCTTACCACTCTTTCTTCTCGCAAGAATCACTCTTGATTTTGACAATTTTTTGGGAATATTCCCAAGCCATTTATGAAAAAGTTTAAATTCTTTTTCACGGCCTGTCAGTAAATCAGGCTCACCAATTCTTTCAGGTAATGGGTATTGCATTTTTATCTCCTCTGTAAAAGGGAATGCCCTCAAAAAGTGTAAAGTACTTATGAAGGATGCCGAGTTCTGCTGCTTTTTCAGTGAAAACTGATGTTCATTAAATTTTTGAATTAAATAGCATATAGCAAGACTGTCAACTCACTGCTGTTGATCGGAAGATAATAGACTAACTATTCACCTGATCCTCTATAAAATATTCAATTCTCTCAGCAGTTCCTATACCATTAACTTTACAAAACTGCATTGCCTCTTCTGTAAATCCTCCCACGGAAAGAAAGGCAGGCAAAATATCTTTTTCAAAAAATAATTTTTGTATCAGGCACGAATCCAGCTTTTCCTGAAAATCCTTTACAATATTAAGCCCTATTTTATCTTTTGTTTTTTTCACTTCAACCATTACCACTCTGCCGCAGTCTGACTTTGCCATAACATCTATTTCCATCTCCTTTCCATCCAGGCGTTGAAACTTTGCACGAAGTTTAACCTCAATAATATTCAATGGAGCTGGATCTTTCACATTATTAAAATAGAAAGATAAAGGAAAACGCTTTCTTGTGCGAAAGTCCGTAAAGAGTTGATATTCCGCAAACTTGCCAATCAGATTGTTGAGCTTTCCCAAAAGGGATCGTTTATCTTTTTTTAGATTTTCAAGCTCCTCATTGAAATCTTTCTTTAAATCAGGAACAAAGGAGCTGATCTCCTTTTCAAAGCGGTTGCGAAGAATCAAATAAAGAGTGCCGTCGGAAAGACCCCTAAAGTCAATATCAGAAATACCCTCTTTTATGAAATCAGCTTTTGCCAAAATTCTCAAACGTTCTTTAATTTCATTTAGATTAAGCTTTAGGCCGAGAGCTTTTTTTAATTCTTCTGACGTCCAGTCCCGGTCTGCGTGTTTGCTCATATGTAGAAGAATACTCTTGGCATGGATATCATTTATCCTTTTCAGGGTAAGTTCAATATATTCTCCCCAGGTCATGGACATTTCTGATTTTCTGTCTGAAATTTCATGATTTACAGTATTAACTACTCCTTCCTGGGTGGTCAAATCTTTATTCTCGTATTCGCTTTGAATTACACAGGAAATAAAAAAAGGATCAGACTGACATAGCTGGTTTATCTGAACAGCACTTTCATTGGTGACAGCTTCCTCATAAAATTGGGCATACTTAAAAACTGCCTGCAAACCTTCTTCCTCTGTTAAATATGGAGTCATAAAGAATCTTTTTAAACGGCCTGCTTCAAGATATTTATCTAAAATACTAATTAACCAGCCTACATAAGAGCCGGTAACCAGCATGGGAGCAAGTTTAGATTCTGAAACACCATGGAAACTTCCGGCCATGGTTTCATCTTTTGCAGTTTCACATCGTTCATCCCGGTAAATATACTCAGTGATATTCTGAAATTCATCTATGATTACCAGAAAACGCTGATCAAAACAGGCAGCAAAACGTTCAGGGGCTGTGTAAGCTGTTTTCCACATCAGATTAAAGGATTTATTTTCTTTATCTTTGATAATGGAATCTACATCACTTATTAAAATTTCAAGGGATTTGGCATTACCATATTCTTTAATCTTGTCGAGAGATAAAGGTATTTGCATAAGCTTTTCATCTCTTTCCAAAAAAGAAATATATTGCGTTGCAAAAGTACGGTAATATTCAACAGCAAAATCAGGATACCATATCTTATTTTCTGCAATTTCAAAAAACAGAGGAATTACCTTTCCGTTTTCACTCCACAGTTCATTAAAAATTCTTTGTATGAATGATGTCTTACCACTCTTTCTTCTCGCAAGAATCACTCTTGATTTTGACAATTTTTTGGGAATATTCCCAAGCCATTTATGAAAAAGTTTAAATTCTTTTTCACGGCCTGTCAGTAAATCAGGCTCACCAATTCTTTCAGGTAATGGGTATTGCACTTTTATCTCCTCTGTAAAATGGCATTCTTCATAATCATCTCAAAAGTAGTGTACATTTTTTGGAGATGATTCCCGGCAATTTGTTTCCATGCGTTAACCGGATCGGCAAAACCAAGATAATCTAACCAGGTAAAAAAGTATATGAGGCACTGGTCAAACATTACATTATAAGCCGAATATTTACAATCAGGAATGGGATTATCCGGGAAGCAAATTTTTGAGAATCTCCCTTAAACTTCCCGGATTTTTTCCTGGTATCAGGAGAAATGGAAGAAATTACTGATTTTGGTTGTATCCAAAACCCTGGCCCTGGCCGCCGCCAGATCGCTTGCCGTGCCCCTTATGAAATCCCTGACCAGCTCCAAAACCAAATCCGCAGCCAGCTCCAGAACCAAAATTCATCTCTGGAGCCACTTTTTTGGCTGCCAGCTGCAAATCCAGGCGTTTTTCCATGATCTGTTTTTGAAGATCTGCAATCTCATCATACATACTGGAAAGCTTTGCCCTGTCAGGTGCTGATGTTCTCATGAGCATACGTACTTCATTGTGCTTTTGCATCATGGATACCTTTAACTCGTAAGTGTTGTCAATAAACTGCTGGCGCAATTCAGTAAGTTCAGCTTTCTGTGCTGTGGAGAGATCATTCCAGGCAGAACCTATAAATCCCCGGCAATTCCGGTCATAGCCTCCCATCCCCCTTCCGTGGCCCCATGAAAACGCCTGGGATGTCATTAAGGCAACTACAAGTAAAGCACTGAACATAATAACTGTTTTTTTCATAATATTCTCCTTTGTTTAAAAAAAATTAGTTTTATCAGGATAATTTTTTTATCCTCTATGCAATCTATGCCATAAATACAGCAAAGAGTGTGCCATGGAGAAATCATGTTTTATAACAAGGTGTAATTACAAATAAATTTTTAAGATTCTTCACCAAAAGAGCATTAATAGACTCTAAACCAAACTGTATATTTTTTACCCGATTGGGGTATCCAGCTATATATTAAATATCCATGCAAATACTCCAGGAACAAACTGTAAGTACCCCAGGTACCTGAGGAGTAACGAGTATTCAAATACAATAAGCTTAAAAAATCCATTTTCACGAGGTCTGTATTTACAATATGTTTATTTAATGTTACGCTTTGCTCCACGTCTTCGACCCATTGTTTGTTGTGGCCGATGAGAATAACCATGCTCCGGCCATGCCGGTTATAACGAAAAAGGCAGAAAAATCCAATGACTTTTAAAAGCGTTGAAGATGTACAAAAAAAACTGAAATCTGTTAACTACATACCCTCAAAAGAGATTGCAACTGTGATTTTTATTGCACTGGCAACTGAAAAACCAGTTCTCATTGAAGGACCTGCCGGTGTTGGCAAGACAGAGCTTGCCAAAGCTGTTGCCATGTGCCTTGACCGGGAGCTCATACGTCTCCAGTGTTATGAGGGGCTTGACGAGGCAAAGGCTCTGTATGAATGGGAATATGCAAAACAGCTTCTCTACACCCAGATGGTAAAAGAGAGTATCCACCAGGTTATTTCTGATGCTGCAACACTTTCAGAAGCTGTTAACAGAATTGCATCCCAGGAAGATGCATTTTTTTCAGATCGATTTATTCAGCCAAGGCCTCTTTTGCAGGCCATCTCATCCATGGAGCCTGTTGTGCTTTTAATAGATGAGGTGGACAAATCTGATCCTGAGTTTGAGGCTTTTCTGCTGGAACTTTTAAGTGACTTCCAGATTACAATTCCTGAACTTGGCACAAGAAAACCTGTCACCATACCCTTTGTATTTCTCACATCCAATAACTACAGGGATATGAGTGACGCACTGAAGCGAAGGTGTCTCCATCTCTATATTGACTACCCGTCTCCTGCAAGGGAGATGGAAATAGTTAAACTGAAACTGCCGGGGATTGAACAAAAACTCCTTGAACAGATAATAAATGGTATAACTAAAATCAGAGCCATGGATTTAAAGAAAAAACCCTGTATATCTGAATCAATCGACTGGGCAAGAGCCCTTATTGCCTTAGGGATCAAAGATCTCTCTTCAGAAGCTGTAAAAGATACGCTCAATGTTATATGCAAATACCAGGCAGACAACCAGCTTGTAAAAAACAATATTGAAAAGATACTTTAATCTGAAATGCTTGATAACATCAAACAAAGAACACTTTAATCTGCAATGCTTAATATTCTCATACAATTTACAGCCTGCTGCAGGAGTTATGATCTCAGGGTTTCCACCAGTGAAGTTCTGGACTGTGCAGAACATTTTAAAATGATCAATCCAGTTGATGAACTTGAGTTCAAAACTGTGTTAAAGGCAAACTTTGCAAAATCAAGGCGTGACCAGAGCAGATTTGAATTTCTGTACAACCTCTTTTTCCATGACATCAAACCCCTTGAAAAAACGATCAATCCTTTTTCAGACCAGATAAAAAATTCAGATCCTTTAAAAAAAATTGCTGACCAGCTGAGAAAAGAGATCAGTGACGACCCAATGGAACTGGCTCTTCTGGATTTTATTCAAGGAGATCCTGCCTCGTATTTGAATCAGATCCATGGGCTTCACACAATGGAGGAGGCCAGTCAAAAAGTGCTTAAATCTAACATGGGCCAGCTGTCAAACAAGCTTTCTGTAATGCTTCTCATCAACAAAATAAAAAACAGAGTACTTGCACTGTCAGGAGGTATTTATGACCACTTGGACCAAAAAAGCCTGAAACATGTAAATGATCATTTCATGAACATTCTTAATACAGCATACACCCTTGTTGCAGATGAACCAAGGGAATATAATGAATCTTTAAAAGAGAAAAAATCCAGGGGAAATCAAAATGGAGAACCAGGGGGAAAATCATTTTCATCTCTTACGCCAGGGGAGGTAAAAGAGTTAAAGAAGGTGATTGACAGACTGGTGAAAAAACTCAAGGATCAGACCACAAGAAGATTTGCTGTTAAAAACAGGGGCATTGTGGATATAAAAAAGACCCTGAGGAATTCAGGAAAATATCTGGGTGTACCCATGGAAATCAAATACAAAAACAGACCGCCGAGAAAGAGCAGCATTGTAACTCTCTGCGATGTTTCAGGATCAGTCTGGTCTGCGTCAAAATTTATGCTCAATATTCTCTACTCCCTGCAGGAGTGCTTCACAAGGGTAAAAAGTTTTGTTTTTGTTTCAGAAATAGCAGAAATCACAAAGGTTTTTGAAAAATATGAGATAGACCAGGCCATTGACAAAGCCCTTAATGAAGCTGATATCAACTTTAGCGACCGTACTGATTATGGTGCAACATTCCAGGCCTTTAAAAAAAATCATATAAACTGCCTGAACCAGAAAACCACTTTAATTATCATGGGAGATGCCCGTTCCAACTATCTCAATCCCCAGGGGAATATTCTTTCTGAAATGCGGGAAAAATGCAGAAGAATCATCTGGCTCAACCCTGAACCCTGCAACACCTGGAACAGCGGGGACAGCGAGATGTACACTTACAAACCCCACTGCCATGAAGTGCGCACCTGCATGAACCTGAACCATCTTGTGGAGTTCATAGAGGAGCTTGTACTTTAATTAAAAAATATTGACAGGTTTAATTTGTCATTGTATTAACGCAGGTAGAGATATGTATCATGAGGTCTAATTTAATTACTAGTGCGCCAAGAAAAGCTTGGTGCTTCTTGCAGGGTGAAAGTCCCTGTCGGGCAAGGTTTAGCCAACCACCCGTATCGAGTGTTGCGTGATTGGGAAGGATAGACATAC
>JAYEHB010000280.1:0-7840 GCA_034659375.1 Thermodesulfobacteriota bacterium | reverse complement strand
TTTACAAGCAAAGACTCAATGCGAACGATCTCAGTTTCACTCTTTTGAAGCCTGACAAGAACATCCATATCCTGTTTTGTTATATTCTGCATACACACATCCCCTATACTATGACAAACGGATCGATTTCTTCTTCAAACCCTCTGATGTTTAAATGATACCCAAACGATTGAGCAGCAGCTCCAAGTTTTTCAACCATAAGTGCCACAGCAATATGTTCAGATGCAAAATGCCCCACATCAATAAGAGCCTTTCCTGCCTGCTCAATGCTTTTTGCTTCATGGTATTTCATATCACCGGTTATAAAAACATCTGCACCTGATCTAAAAAATTCCCCGGTTAAAGAAGCTCCACTGCCGGTACATACCACAGCTGATTCAATTAAAAAATCTTTTTTTCCTGCTATTCGTAAATTTACAGGATGAAATTTCTTTTTAATAGATTCTGCCAGCTCACCAAGAGTCAAGGATTCTAACAGATCTCCTTTTCTGCCCATGCCAGCCATACTATCCATGTCACTTCCAGCAAATTGGGGTAAAAGAGGAACAAGATTTTTAAAGCCTATAATCTGGGCAAACAGATCATTAAGACCATTTTCAGCTTTATCAAGATTTGTATGGGCTGAAATAATTGAAATTTTTTCAACGGCAGCCTTGAAAATAACACTACCGGGCATTTTGCCGAAATCAATTGATTTTGCAGGCTTAAGCATTAATGGATGATGGGTTAAAACAAGATCTGCACCCCATTTTACAGCCTCGTCCATCACCTCTGGTGATATATCCAGGGCCACAAGAACTTTTTTTACAGGCCAGGCAAAATCCCCTGCCTGAAGCCCTGAATTGTCCCACTCTTCTGCAAGAGAAAAAGGTGCGATACAATCAACCAGATTCAGCAAATCTAACGTTGTTACAACCATCCCCACCCCCTAAACCAAAAAAAGCGTGGTATCAAACACCACGCTCTTTCTTATTTTCTTAAAAAAAGGCTGCCTATAACCGGCATGGCCGGAGCATGGTTATTGCTCATCGGCCACAACAAAAAATGAAAGTCCAATGATTATAGTCGTTTGGACGGACTTTCATATAAATCCTCTTTTTACTCTTTTGCCTGAGAAAAAAAGAATACTACACACACTATAGGTATATGGTGGGCCCACCTGGATTCGAACCAGGGACCGACCGGTTATGAGCCGGTGGCTCTGCCAAACTGAGCTATGGGCCCTTATTCCCATAAACAAACTGTGGCATTATATATATCTTATCATAAATGTCAACAATTATTTTGGTAAATATTCGGCTTATAATGTTTTACCTAAGTTTCAATAAAACTTTTTAATTTCCTGCTCCTTGTGGGATGTCTCAATTTTCTAAGGGCTTTTGCCTCAATCTGCCTGATCCTCTCCCTGGTTACAATAAAATCCTTTCCAACTTCCTCCAATGTATGATCGGCCTTTTCTCCTATTCCAAATCTCATGCGAAGCACCTTCTCCTCCCTTGGCGTAAGGGTTGCAAGCACCTTGCGGGTCTGCTCTGCAAGGTTGAGATTTATTGCGGCATCCGAGGGTTGGCAGAACTTTTTATCTTCTATAAAATCCCCAAGATGACTGTCTTCCTCTTCTCCAATGGGAGTTTCTAAAGAGATGGGTTCTCTTGCAATTCTCAGAACACGTCTCACCTTGTCAAGGGGGATCTCCATCTTTTCAGCTATCTCCTCGGGTGAAGGCTCTTTCCCCTTCTCCTGAACAAGATATCTTGATGTCCTGATAAGCTTGTTAATGGTCTCGATCATGTGCACAGGGATACGTATAGTTCTTGCCTGGTCTGCAATTGCCCTTGTAATGGCCTGTCGTATCCACCAGGTTGCATAGGTACTGAACTTATACCCGCGTCTGTATTCAAACTTATCCACAGCCTTCATAAGACCAATATTACCTTCCTGAATAAGATCCAGAAACTGAAGCCCGCGGTTTATATATTTCTTGGCAATGCTTACAACCAGCCGAAGATTTGCCCTGACAAGCTCGCTTTTAGCATGTTTTGCCCAGAACCTTCCCTTTTCAGCACCCTTAATGATTTTTTTCAAAAATGCTGCATCACCCTTAAGCTCAACCTTTTTCATCTGAATCTGACTGTTTATGACACAAAGATCCTGATGCAGAAGTTTTACTCTCTCTTCAGGAACATCACAACGATCCATAACCCACTTGACAAACCCGGAAGCATCAGCAAGTTCGCCTAACATATCATCTTTTTTAGCTTTAAAAAACAGTGAGCATTTTTTAAGAAGATCATCCATGGTATCAAACCAAGTGATATCATATCTTATCTTCTTTTCAATTTTATCTATAACCCTGCTTTCAAAACGCCATGGTTTAATAAGGGTATATATTTTTTCAGTATTATTTCTAATGCCTGTCCTGATTTTTCTTATTTCTGAAGCATCAAGACCACCTGCTAAAATCAAATCTCTTTTATCCTGATTCTCTAAGTGAAGCACTTTTATAAAATCAAGAGCCTCCATAAACTTATCAAGCTTTGCCTTTTCATCAACTACACCACAATTCTCATTAACATCTCTTAAAACACTTTTAGGGCGCACACCAGGTTCTGATTCCCCATCCCTGGGCAGCTCCATGCTGCTGCCCAGATTGAGAAGACTTTGCACAGCCACAGGACATGCCAGCATTGCCCTGAGAACTTCACGTTCACCAGCCTCAATTTTTTTTGCTATCTCTATCTCACCTTCACGGCTGAGAAGGGTAACCATACCCATCTCCCGAAGATACATCTTCACAGGATCGGTAACAGTACCAAACTCCATATCAGCAGCAGAGGATTTTGCGGAAGCAATTTTTTTTACAGCCTGGCCAGGATTTTTACCTTCGTCAAGTTTGTCAGATTTGCCAGCCTTAGCAGAATCAGGTTTCTCAGCTTTGCAAGCCTTAGCAGATATAGCAGTTTTTACCTCTTTACCTGCTCCGCCGACACCATCTTTTTTTCCTTTTTTAACAGAAGAGACAGCCCTGGCTCTTTTTTTCTTTTTTGCTGTGCCAGCCTTTCCAAGCGTAAGCTTTTTTTTCTCTTTATCCACCAGGGTTATGCCAAGATCCTTAAACATAACCATGATATCATCAATCTGGTCAGAAGATTTTAAATCATCAGAAATAGCCTCATTCACTTCGGCATAGGATAGAGACCCCTCTTTTTTCCCCTTTGCAATCAATTTTTTCAACAAATCTTTGGAAACAGCCTCATTTTCTCTGGATTTAACCGATTCTGCTGCCATAAACAATGCCCCCCAAAGGCTTTTTATTTTTCATAACCATGTAATTTTCTAACCTCCATTTGTCTCTTTGCAAGCAGTTCCAACGAGAGGTCTGAATTACCACCCTGTTCCGCTTTTCGTATTCTGTTTGCCAAGATATTTTCACTCTTATTTCTAACCTTGACAATTCTATTCATTAAAGAGACAGATTTCTCAAATAGATTATCCACCCCTGGAATTTCCATCATTGCAAGAGATGCAATCATCTCCTGATCTTCACTATTTTGAACAGAGGCCATGAGATCAGCAGCAAGCCCTGGGCCGAATTTTTCAAAGCCTGCCACAATTTTACCAATTCGCTTAAGCCTGTCTGAATAAAAAGAGTCAAGAATATTTTTTGCAAGGATCTCTTTTCTAACATCAGAATATTGAATCATCATGGAAAGCATCTGCATCTCCCTTCTATCAGATTCCAGCACCTCTGTGCCATGACGATTGAGATCAATTCTCTCTATTGTCTGACCAGAATGCACATCTCTTACCTTTTCAAGAACAGCTTTTTCATCTATCCCAAGATACTCGGAAAGCTCTCTGACATATAATGATCTTGCAGCACTGTCCTCAACCTCAGCAATACGAGGTTTTATTTCATCAAGAATTTTAATTTTACCTTCAATTGAAAGACCATGTTTTTCAACAGCAACCCCGGTAAGAAAAGGAATAACTTCCATTGCTTTTCCGGCAAGCTCTTCAAAACGCCGGCCACCATGCTCACACACAAAGGAATCCGGATCTTTTCCCTTTGGAAGCACAAGGACTCTAACATCAACACCCTGCTTAACAAATGTACTGATACTTCTTTTTGCAGCATTAACCCCTGCAGCGTCTGAATCAAAAACCAGCACCATTTTCAAAGCAAACCCCTTAAGGAGCCGCACATGTTCTTCTGTCAGAGCTGTTCCAAGGCTTGCCACAACATTTTTAATCCCATGCTGATAAAGGGAAAGAAAATCAAAATAACCTTCAACAATATAAACAAGATCCTTTTGACGGCAGTACTGCTTTGACACGTGAAGACCGTACAGTATCTTTCCTTTATTATATACAAAAGTTTCAGGTGAATTAAGATACTTGGGCATGGAATCATCCATAACCCGTCCCCCAAAGCCTGCCACCTGCATATTTATGTCAAAAATAGGAAATATTATCCTGTTTCTAAACCTGTCATAATACCCCTGGTTCTGTTTTTTTGGCAGGACAAGACCTGATTTTTCAGCAAGATTTCTGCCAAGCTTCATCTTTCTGAAAAACAGAACAATATCATCCCAGGAATCTAAGGAATACCCAATATGAAAAAGATCAATAATATCGGAAGTAATTTTCCGTGTATTAAGATAATCTCTTGCTCTTTCAGCTTTACTCTGTTTTTGAAGATTGTTAAAATAATAGTCTGCCACCCTTTTATTGAGTCGAAAAAGTCCCTCTTTAAGCTCTATCTTTTTTTTAACCTCAGGAGACATTGGACCGGTGTCAATCTCAACATTGTACTTCCTGGCAACCATTTTCACAGCCTCGGGAAATGAAAGTCCATGCTGCCTCATTAAAAATGAAAAAACATTTCCACCAACACCACAACCAAAACAATGAAATATCTGTTTTTGCGGACTTACAGAAAAGGAGGGCGTTTTTTCAGAATGAAAGGGACAAACTCCAAAATAATTTCTTCCCGATTTTTTTAAAACAACAGATTCTGATATCACATCAACAACATCAGCTCTATTTAAAAGCTCTGCAATTTTGTCTTCAGGAATAAACATGTATAAGAAACAAACTCCAAAAACAAAGTTAATATTGAAAACACCAAATATAACTACTGGTATTTAAATGTCAACACTCTGCCTTTGTGTAAATATTCGGCCAGTGCCTCATATTTACATTATAATTAGAGTGTAACCTTTTTGTGTTGTGACTTTGCTGAAAACATGAATATTCTATATTTTTGGATCATAACATATTGATTTTACGTTCGTTAATTTTGGAATTTTGACCATTCCTACTCAAAAAGGTTACACTCTTATAATTATGATCGGTCACAAAGAACCTTTACTTGAAAGAACACCTGATATCCTGGAATCCATTGAACAGGCTCTGTTCAATGCCCTTCCCATTGCCTTGAATACAGATTCAAGTATATGGTGTTCATTTTCTCCATACTCTGCATTTATATGGAGATTCATACCTGCCTGCACACTGAATGCACGAAAAAATTCTCTGGCAAGATACGCATCAAACGGACCGGATGACCTGATTGTTTCAGGAAGGTTGTAAACAAGATATGGACGATTGGAAAGATCTACATTTACCCTTGAAAAGGCTTCATCCATGGGAACGGCACCATGCCCGTACCGGCATATTCCTCTTCGGTCTCCCAGGGCTTTTGAAAAACTTTGCCCAAGGACAATACCTATATCCTCAACAGTATGATGAAAATCAACATTAAGATCTCCTGCGGCCTTTATTGCAAGGTCAAAAAACCCATGCACTGCAAAAAGTGAAAGCATATGATCAAAAAAGGGGATTCCCGTTGCAATATCAGTTTCACCAGAACCATCAAGATTTATTTCAATTTTGATATCTGTCTCTTTTGTTACACGACTTATATTTGATTTTCTCTTCATTAAAATTAACCTTGCAAATCATCTACTGCTATTATATGTTATTTGATTTTAAAAATATGTTCAACACACTGAACACAGATTTTTAAGTATATATGCAAAACCATTGGAATGTCAATTTTTTTTTACATGTTAAGAGGTTTACAAAAAATGACTTTAAAAATATCAGATGCCTTTAAACTTGCAGGCTCAGATCATGACAAAACAGTATCCCCTGAAAAGACCATTGAGACGTTTAAAACAAAATGCAAATCCGCCGGCCTCAGCATTCTGGATAAAACCCAGAGAATAGACAACAACAGACTTGGCATACCTGTATACTTCAGCATATGCGGGCATGATGCTGAAAAAATAACAGGCACAAAAAAACAGATGGGTAAAGGTGCAACTCCGGCACTTGCCGAAGCAAGTGCTGTTATGGAATTAGCTGAAAGATTCAGTATCTACAGTTTTATGGAGAATCAGGACAATTTTATATATGAGACCTATGACAATGTAAAACAAGATGCAATCCCCTTTGAATTGATAGCTAAATCTGTAAATGATGAATCTAATGAAGAGATCAAGGTGCTGGAAAAAATATTTTCCACGGTTAAATTCAAATGGACAAAAGCATACAATATTTCACAGAATAAAGAGATGCTCATTCCCATGGACTGGTTTTTTATGATAAATGAGTTCAATGGCTCATCTGCCGGCAACTGCAACGAAGAGGCTGTATGCCAGGGAGCATGCGAAATTGTTGAGCGGCATGTTTCAGCACTTATTTCAAGAAAAAAGAAAGAACTTATCTTTATTGACCATAAATCTGTAACAAATCCATCAACAGCTGACCTGATAAACAAATTCACCAGGGCCGGCATAAAACTCTATATCAATGATTTTTCACTTGATACTGGAATCTGCACCATTGGCATACTTGCCTTTGACCCATCAACCTTTCCCCACACAAGTGAAATTGTATGGACAGCCGGAACAGCTCCAGAGCCCGACAAGGCATTAAGCCGTGCCCTTACTGAGACAGCACAGCTTGCAGGGGATTTTAACACAGCATCAAACTATATGGCAAGCGGACTGCCAAAATTTAAAAGCCTTAAAGAAGCAGCATTTATAATTGATCCCCCAAACAGCAAAACAGTGGAAAACAAAACACCAGAGAGTAAAACACCAGAGAATAAAACACCGGAGAATAAAACACTGAAGAGCAAAAAATGCAAAACCGTAAAACTCAGTGACCTGCCAAATATTTCACACATGAATATTAAAGATGAGATATCTGAAATCACCAAAGCTCTGAAACAAAGCGGGCAGGAGCTGCTCACAGTAAACACAACAGACAACCGCTTAGGAGTCCCTGCCTTTTATACCATTATTCCCGGGGCAAATTTCAGGGAAAGAGCTGAAAACAGCAGTATAGCCATGTTTCTATCAAAACATATCTTTGAAAACAACCCTGCACGAAAAGCTCTGACACAACTTGATAAAATAGATGAAAAACTCCCTGACAGATACTATATAAAATTTTACCAGGGGATGTGCAGGTTATCCATGAGCAAACCTGATAAGGCTTTGAAATATTTTGAATCTGCCATGGAACTTGATCCGGCAAATCAGGATATTCCAAGTATCAGTTCATACACAGGAGTATGCTTAAAAGAGCTTGGTCAATATAAAAAAGCAATCTTAATACTTGAAACAGGAATTAAAGCAGATAAAGAACGGGAGGATATTTATAATCTCATGGGATTTTGTAATTTTATGCTTAAACAACATGAAAAATCCATTTCCTGTTTTGAAAAAGTCCTTGAACTGAATCCAGGTTCAGCCATTGACCATGCAAGCATTGCCTCCAACCACAGAGAACTCGGCCATAAAAAACAGGCCATAAAATATTATGA
>JAYEHB010000279.1:0-7848 GCA_034659375.1 Thermodesulfobacteriota bacterium | reverse complement strand
GGGATATCTGCTGATACTGTGCGTAATTTAGCAGAAAGAGTTGCATCGAAAAAAACCACCATTGTAGGAGGCGGAGGTGTCAACCACTGGTACAACAATGATGTAAACAACAGATCCATGATTCTGATGCTTGCCCTGACAGGCAATGTTGGTAAAAATGGAACAGGTTTTCATCAATATACAGGGCAGTACAAGGTTTGGCTCAAGGGACTTGGCAAGTACGGCAGGATACTGAAGACCAGACCTGAAAACGGAACCCTTTTTGTCTGGACCCATTATGTTATGAACCTGTGGAAACTTGGCAAAGATTTTAATGAGATTTTAAAGGATATTGAAAGCGGTTCCCTTAAAAAACTGCCGGGCGGGCATGCTGATAATGAAACAGCACCCGTAAGTTCCAGTCCCGCGGATCATGAGGGGTATAAAAATTATCTGATCATTAAATCCCTTGCTAATTCCTGGATGCCTGTATATCCAAAACCACCAAAAAAACCAAAAGCGATGTTTATATGGCGCGGTAATTTTTTAAATCAGGCAAAAGGCGGTTCCCAGGTTAAAAAATGGTTTGACGATCCTGAAAAACTTGAGCTTGTTACAGTTATGGATTTCAGGATGAACAGCACTGCGGTTTTTGCTGATTATGTTCTTCCTGCAGCTACGTGGTATGAAAAATTTGATGTTGCCACAACTCCCATGCATCCGTATCTCCAGGCCCAGAACGCAGCTATAGAACCTGTAAATGAATCAAAAACTGATTTTACAATCTTTAAGGATCTTGCAAGGGCAATTAATGTTGAGGCAGAAAACAGGGGCGGGCTTAAATGGTATGATACCAAATACAAAAAAAAGAGGGATTATACAAAAATCTACAATGATTTTATAGATGCGGATGGAAAAGAAAATCCCTATTTTAAAGCTGTATGTAAAGAAGGCTGCCTTGAAACCGATGAGATGGCTGTTCATTTTGCAATGAAAAACAGTCCGGTTCTTTATCCTGATCCCGACGGGTATGAAAAACACAAGGATCAGATGGCACCTGAGATAAGGCTGCTTATTGAAAACCAGCTTTTTAAAGGTGATACTGACGGATATATTAAAGGACTGACTGATCTTGTAAAAAAACATCCCATTCCGTTTCCCAATGCCCAGACATTGAAAAGGCCCTTAAACCCCTGGAGGGAAAACGTAGATAAAAAAATTCCCTTTCCTGCAGGCGGGAAGATGCATTATCAGAAAAAAAACAAACACAATTACAAGGTAAACAAACTTTTTATCTCCACATACCTTGGAGTTGTACCTAAAGGCGGCAAAACCCTTACCGGAAGACAGCAGTTTTATATTGATCATTCAACGTATCTTACCCTTGGAGAAGAATTCCCTCTGTACAACAAACCTGAAACAGATCTTCTTCCAAATGGCAAACCAGCACCTCTTAAGATGAATACACCCCATGAAAGATGGGGGACCCATTCAATGTTCAGGGATATGGACCTGCTTTTAAGGCTGCAGAGGTATTCCACCTTTGTTGCTGTGAGCAGTTCCGATGCTGCAAAAAGAGGAATAAAAGATGGTGATTTGGTAAGGGTTTACAATGTTTACGGCGAATACAAGACCATGGCAAAGGTTGCTCCTTCAGTTAAACCGGGAGAAATATGGATGCAGAACGGCGCTGAAATGATTAATTTTGTCAAGAGCTGGTACAATGCGGTAACTCCTGTTCGTCCAAAACCAACACAATCAGTTATCTATCCCGAAGAAAAAAATCCTCCGTTTTATCACTTGAAATATGGCTGGAATCTCTGGGGCGTAACAGGGAATGAATGTGATACAAGTGTTGAAATAGAAAAGGAGTAAAAAATGAGTAGAAAAGGTTATGCCATTGTGACGGATTTGAATAAATGTCTTGGGTGCCATGCATGTGCTGTTGAATGTAAGATATGGTGGGCATCAAAACAGCACGGGCTGCATAATGCCTGGTGGATTATCACTGAAACACGTCCTGGAACAGGTTATCCCAAAAACTGGGTGGAAAATGTAAAAAAGGGGACACCCCCGGCTGCAGGAGATTATGAACCTGAATTTGAATTCAGATACAATGATCTTCTTGATCATTCTAAAAGCGGGCTTCCCAGAATAACACCGGATCCAATGCCCAAATACGGACCCAACTGGGATTTTGATACAGGTGTGGGCGACACCCCTGAAAATGCATGGTATTTTTACCTTCCAAACCAGTGCATGCACTGCGATGATGCACCATGCATTGATGTGTGCCCTACCCATGCCATGTATAAAACCGACAAGGGAATGGTCATTCATGATCCAACTGTGTGTATAGGGTGCAAATCCTGTTTTAATGCCTGTCCCTACAGACGGATTTTCTGGAATGATGAATTAAATCAGCCTTCAAAATGTATAATGTGTGAGCCCTTTGTAGAAAAAGGAGAAGCACCTGTATGTGTTCGTGCATGCGGCGGAAAAGCAAGATTTTTCGGGGAACTGGATGATCCAGAAAGTCCGGTGCATGTATTTGTTGAGGAGTATAAGGTTGCAATTCCTCTGTTTCCGCAGTACAAGACTAATCCAAGGGTGCTGTTCATTCCGCCGGTGCTGAGTCCCCCTGCTGCCAATGGTAAAGAAAGATATGATAAATCATATCTTGAAGATTTTTTTGGCAAAGATGTATGGAGGGTAAAGAATATCCTGGAAACTGAGAGAAAAAATAAAGATTCTAAACTCATCAAATATCTGGGAGGTAATCATTCATGAAAACATTAAAAAAAGCAATGAATCTGTGGGGTACTTATCTGGCGCTGATTCCTTTTGTCTGCCTGACAATCTACCTGCTTATTGCCGCTTCAATAACAGCTCCCGGTGCAGTTGCAAATTCTGTCTCCGGGTGGGCAGTAAGTAAACTTATAATTTTTATAGTATCTGCTGTAATTTTTGCGGGAATTGGTATTTTACTTGCCAGAACAAATTCAACAGATTCAACGGATTCAACGGATTAAACAGATTAACGTAATACAAATAAGGAGGTAATCAATGGTTACTCTGCATTCAACATGGCATATAATCCTTGCTCACGCAGCAGTTGCTCTCCCTTTATGTGCAAGCCTGCTTGTGATTATCGGATTAATTGCCAGGATAAGAAACAAAGAGGAGCTGGCTGTTAAACTGACATATCCCATACGGATATTTCTGCTGTTGGCGGTCATAGCAATTGTTCTCGCATTTACAGGAGCCATGATTGATTTTCCATCGGCATCCTTTGCAGCATCACCTGTGTTCAATGCTAAAACAAGCCTTGCAATAGCAGTATTTTTTATTTATATAGGGTTGTACTACTTAATTTCTCTTAAAAAAGAAGCGATATGGAAGGATACTCAGGGGCTTTCCTATGCTGTTATTTTATCCATTGGCGGAGGAATATGTGTTTCTCTGCTTGGAGCAGCAGGCGGACATCTGGCAAAGGGACATACTATTATGGAACCGCTGCTTCATGCACTTGGCATAACATAATATTTAATACAGGTTGTCTAAATTGACTTTGTTTTTTTAAATTTGTTTTACTTACAGCCCGGGAACCATGCAGTTTTTATTCAGGTATAAGCATAGCCCCGGGCAAGGTAAAAATAAGTTGAAAAAAAAGAACGGTTGAAGAGAGAACTCGTCTGAAAAAGGCTGTTGAAAAAAAGGGCGGTTGAAAAAAAAACGGTTAAAAAAAACCTGATAATCGGGTTTTCAGGATAACCTGTATTTTATATGAAAGCCATCAGTACTCAGCTAAAAGCAACAGCTTTCATGCTTTGTTGTGCCCGGCAGGGCATGGGTGTTCTTAAGGGTATTAAAAGGATGTTAAAAACAATGAGGGAATTTATATGAACGAAATTGCCAAACTAAGGGCAGGGCTTTATAAATCTATATCCAAACTTGTTGATTATCCCTATGATGATGATGTAAAAAACATGAATGATTATTTGTCATATATGATATCAATTGCAGAACAGTTGGAGAAACGATCTGATATTTATAAAGGGATATCCGGGACTGCTGAAAATTCAAGAAAACTTTTGAAAGATATAGAGAGACTGGGAAATGATCATTTTCAGGCTGAATATGTATCAACTTTTGAACTTGGACAGCCAACAGCAGCCTGCCCTCTCTATTCCCGTGAATATTCTCCACATTCAGGAAAAGAAGATGATCTTGATGTACTCAATGAGATAACTCAAATTTACGAACAATATGGACTTGATAGTAACAATGAAACCCCTGATTTTTTACCTGTTGAACTTGAATTTGCTGCATTTTTAATAACAAAAGAGAAAGATGATAAAAACCAGGAAACATATTTCAAGGCTCAATTTGATTTTATTGAAACCCACCTTTTGTGGGTGGATGATCTTTATCAGCATGTAAAACAAAAGTGCAGGCTTGCTGGTTATGTTGATCTTATTAAAACAGCGGCAGATTTTATCAGCATGGAACGTATGTTCTTAGGGCCATGGAAACAATAAAATACACCAACGCAACTGGTCTTTTTACTTGCTTTCTGCGTTGCGGCAATGGGCACATATTTCAATATGCTTCCATTGCCACGCCTTGAAACCAAGCAAAAATCCTGCGTTGACTTGGTGCATTTTAAAATTTCCATGACCCTTAAAATCCTGATATGGATGCATGGGATAGTTATGACGGAAAAAAGTAATATCTGCAAACAGGTTATTCTTATCATTGATGATGACAAGGATATTGTTCAGACCATAAAAGGAAATCTGTTGTTAGACGGGTATCAGGTATTGACTGCATATGACGGCGGTTCAGGTCTTAACATGGCAAAATCAAAGGAGCCTGATCTCATTATCCTGGATCTCAACCTTCCGGATATGGATGGCATAAAAATATGTGAAATCATGAGAAAGGAAAATGATCTCCCCATAATTATGCTTTCAGTCAGGGACGAAGTATCAGACAAAGTGCTTGGGCTTCAATGCGGAGCAGATGATTACCTGGTAAAACCATTTAACTACCTGGAGCTTTCAGCAAGGATCAAATCTATTTTCCATAGGGTGGAAAGAACTCTGGTTAAAAGCAAACAGGAGTTTAACGATCTGACTATTGATTTTAAATCCAGACAGGTCATTGTCCGGGGGAAAAAAGTCCATCTCACAAAAACTGAATTTGAAATTATGGAAATTTTTGTATCCTATCAGGGAGAAACCCTTTCCAGAGAGTTTATTCAAAAACAGGTATGGTGGGATTCACAGCTTTACACCCATAGCAGAACTTTAGATGTTCATATCCAGAGACTCAGAAAAAAAATAGAGAAACATCCGGAATATCCAGAATATATTGTTACAATTGCCGGTGTAGGTTATAAATTTACCTGAAACTGATAATTAAAAACTATTGAACACCCATGGTAAGACAAGTACCACAACAAAAGCTAACCGCACAGGTCGAAATTTTGCAGCTTTGCTGCAGATGGGTGACTTTTCGTTCAAACACTAAATATATCTGATGCAGTTAACTGTTAATAAAGGAGGTGATGCAATGGATTCAGATACTGATCAGAAAAGCAGGAAACTAAAAGGAAAAAAAGGAGGCTGGCTTGGATGGCTCTTTGGAGGAGTGGTCGGTGTTATACTGACCTGTATTATTGTTCTTGCTTCAGGCTTTATGATTGAGACTACAAATACAGATACTTTTTGTGTGACGTGCCACATTATGAAGCCCTTCAGAACTGCATGGACAAACTCTGTTCACGGGGGGCAAAATCCCCAGGGCTTTGCTGCCCAGTGTGTTGACTGTCATCTCCCCCATGGTGACTTTGTACAGTATTTTGTTACCAAAGCAAAAACAGGTACCAATGATATTATCCACAATTTTTACATTGATCCCTATACCTATGACTGGGCAGGCGCTACTGAAAAAAACAGGCTTAAATTCACCTTTGACAGTGCGTGCAGAAGCTGTCATCATGTGCTGCTTCCCAAAGGGTTGTCTTCAGGAGGATTTATAGCCCATCGGGCATATCTCAGGGGAGAGGTCAAAAAGAGGTGTGCAGAATGCCACCCCCATGTGGGACACAAGGATATGCTGATAGAATCAGACAAATACTTTAAGAAAAAAAGTATGTAATTAAAGTATTTAATTTTTTGAGTATGCAGTTAATAACAACTAACACTGTTATTATTAAAAAAAGGAGTAAATTATGAAGCAAATAAATGAAAAGCTTGTTGTTGTTTCTCTTGCAGTTTCTCTTATTCTGGTCACAGCAGGGCTTACTTTTGCACAGTCAGAGCATCCAAACCTGTTAGGCAAGAAAACGTTTGAGATCAAGAGAGGTTTCAGCAAAGAGGCGTTAACATGTATTGAGTGTCATACAAAGAAAATGCCGGGCACAGTTGATGGATGGAGAAAAAGTAACATGAGCCATGCCGGAGTTTCATGCTATGACTGCCATACGGTTGAAAAATCATCACCCATGGCATCACAGTGTGAAGGACTTAAGGGTACAGATACTTATATCTCACCCATGGTTTCATCTAAAACCTGCTCCAGATGTCATCCGACAGAAGTGGAACAGTTCCTTAAAAGCGGCCATGCAAAGCTCGCAAGTTCTGTAATATGTGATCCCAAAAGGGCAGGATTAATAAAACTTGCCTATCAGCGTGAAGGTGCAGCATTTATGGATAATGTTGAATTAGATGTTTCCTCGGGGCTGACCCCGGAGGGACAGCCCCCTTTAAACCGTGCCTCCCGTGCTTCAGGCTGCCAGATGTGCCATGGTACACAGGTGGAGATGGGACCCGATAACAAGCCAATAAATGAAACATGGCCCGGGGGTGTTGGAACAAGATATCCTGACGGCTCCATAGGTACCTGTACTGTATGCCATACCAGACACACTTTTGATATAGCAGAAGCAAGAAAACCTGAAGCATGTGCTTCCTGCCATCTTGGACCAGACCATCCTGATATTGAGATTTATCTGAGCAGTAAGCACGGGCAGCAGTTCCAGGCCCATGGTGAAGATTGGAATTTTGACAGTGCGCCTGATACATGGGAGCCAGGAGATTATACGGCTCCTACCTGTGCAGTCTGCCACATGAGCGGTATTGGTGAACTTTCAACCACCCATAATATCAATGACAGATTGAAATGGGATCTTATGCACAAAAAGAGCGTAATCAGAAGCGGTGTGAGAGGAGATGGAGAAAAAGGTGACAAACTTATGAGAAAGGTTTGTGCCAACTGCCATGGATCAGCTCATATCCAGGTTCAGATGACAAAACTGGACAATACAGTTGCCCTGTACAACAAGTACTGGGACGGTGCTGTAAAGATGAAAAAAGAGCTTAAAGAAAAGGGGCTTCTTAAGAAAGATCCCTGGAGAGATGGTTTTCAGGAACTTATGTACTATCTGTGGCACCACACAGGAAGACGGGCAAAACAGGGTACTGCCATGAACGGTCCTGATTATTCCCATTGGCATGGCTTCTTCCAGATATTCCAGGTTTACCAGGATATGGAAGAGATCTATAAAGACAGACTTAAAAACAATAAGATTGAGGAGCTCAGCCACGTTATGAGCAGCGCTCCCTATTGATAAACCATAACAGGATATTATTTATCACTTAAATCAATCCCCCTGATTGAGTAAATTTATAATCAGGGGGTTTTTTTGTTTCAGAGCTCTTTGAACCTGAAGATAATTTCTGATTTGATGTTTGTCAGCTTTCACAACCACGAAAAAGTTTTGCGATCGTATCATCGATCTGGTATAAATAGCGTCTGAACGAAAACCCCGTGTTTGGACTAAAACTTGCCCAGGTACAAGGC
>JAYEHB010000278.1:0-7874 GCA_034659375.1 Thermodesulfobacteriota bacterium | reverse complement strand
GATTTTGTGCTATGCTTGGAAGGGCATAGGGAATATTCAAGGAACTTTTATGGCTTTTTTACATAATTCCAGAAGCAATGGAAGGTTTCTTTAGAGGCAGAATAACAGTAAACGTGGTTCCTTTGTTGACTTCGCTCTTAACGTCAATATATCCGCCAATGGAATCAACTATACCTTTTACAATTGGAAGACCAAGACCTGTACCTGTAATAAAACGGGTTTTATCATTTTTAACCCTGTAAAATCTGTTAAATATTTTTTCCATGTGTTTTGGCTCAATGCCAAACCCATTGTCCTTTACCTTTACCCGTATATTGTTTCCTGTCACCTCTGTAGCCACTTTTATCTCTCCGCCCTCCTGTGTATAATTGATGGCATTGGTGATGAGATTGCCAAATACGCTTTCCATGGTTGTTAAATCTGCTTCCATTGAGGGCATGGGTTTATCAGGAATTTCAAGGAAAAGTTTTTGTTTTTTTGTCTCGGCCTTTATACGTAAAAAATCCACAATATTTTTTAAAAGCTCATTAATTTGAATGGGTTTGAGCTCTTTTGCAGATATTTCCGCTTCAATGCGGGAGAGATCCAACAGGTCACCAACAGTTGAAATCAATCCAAGTGTTTTTTCCTTTGCCCTTGCAAGCATGTATTGATCATCTTCACCCAGATTCTGGCTTAAACCTTTAACTACCATTGCAAGCTGTTCATGAATGGTGGAAAGGGGAGATCTAAGTTCATGGGAGACCTTTGCCATAAACTCGGCTTTAAGATTATCAAGAGCTTTCATTGCGGAAATATCCACAATATTAACAACTGCACCAAGGCAGTCATGTCTTTCGCCAAGTACGGGTCTGCACCGAATCAGAAAAATTTTTTCATTATTAATATCAAGTTCATGGGAAGGAATATCATTGTAATCAATATACCTGCCTTTGGAAATATCCATTACAAGAGTGACGAGATCGTTGTCAGCAATATATTGATCAACTGTTTTTCCCGGACCAATGGCTGGATCAATATTAAGATGCTGATAAGATGCAGGATTTATCAAAACAACTACTCCTCTGGTATCTGTTACAAGGAGACCATTGGGAGATGATTCAATTATTGTATATATCCTGCTCTTTTCCGTATGAAGATCTGCAAGGGTTCTTTTCTGTTGCTTTGCAAGATTTTCCGCTTCAAGTTTGAGTTCCAGAGTCTCTTTTCCACGGCTTGCAATAAGTCTCAACTGATCAGGTTTATAGGGCTTGGGGATAAAATCATATGCACCCATTTTCATGGCTTCAATGGCTGTCTCAACAGTGGAATAACCGGTTATGACAATGACAATTATACCTCTTTCCATATCCATGATTTTTTTCAGTACTTCCATGCCGCTCATACCAGGCATTTTCAGATCTAATAGAACAATGCCAACAGGTTCATTTTCTAAAATTGCAAGACCTTCATCACCCCTTGATGCCAGGAAAACGCTAAAATTCATTCTGGAAAGTATTCTCTTTGCACCATCTCTCAAACTTTGCTCATCATCAATGACAAGAACTTTTCCCGGATCAGGAATATTCATAAAGACCTCCAAAAACTATGTTTCTAAATATTTTGCTTCATGGCGTTAATAAACTCCTCTGGGCCGACATCCACCTTTGTCCAGAGCAAAAGAGTTTGTCTTGCTGAATGGGCAAGGGGCGTAAGGCCGTTTATGAATCTGATCCCTTTTGATTCAGCCAGACTCCGCCAGAAATTGTTTTTGCGACCATAGTTAAGATCCACAACAAGTTCACAATCTTTTAAATTAAGTCTGCTGACAATTTGTGCAAGTTCCGGGGATTCTTCCTCAGTTGAGGCAGAGGTGGTATTAATCACAATATTTGCAGAAAGGGGCTGATCATCAAAGGTTTTGACATCTTTTGCAGTTCCACCGCTTTTTTTTGTAATTCTATCAAGATTTTCCCTGGTGCGGCCTGCAATAACAACGGAGCCTGCCCTTAACCAGTTTAGAATAAACACAACAGCTCTTGCAGCCCCGCCTGTACCAAAGACAATGGCAGTTTTATCGGCAACATCAAACTTAGCTTCTTCAAGTGTATGCATAAAGCCTATGGCATTTGTGTTGTAGCCTTTTAATTCATCTCCATTGCGAATAATGGTGTTTACTGCACCAACTATTTTTGCTCCTTCAGAGAGGATATCCATATAGGGCAGAACAGATTCCTTGTAGGGAACAGTAATATTGGCACCATCAATATTGAATGTTTTTAAAGCTTGCATGGCAGAACCGATATCCCCTGGCAGGACTTTAAAGGGAACGTAGATGCTGCTTATACCAATGCGCTTCAAAACATAGGAAAAAATGGCAGGTGATTTTGATCTGAACGCCCTTTCATCACTGAGTATGCAAAATACTTTCATATTTTATACTTTTTTTAACTGGGGGTCTAAGATGTGAAGCCAACTTCTATGTAAAAAAACTGACAGATTGAAATTAGAAACTCGTAATCTGATCATGATTGCGAGTTTCTATTAGGTTCTTATCTTTGAAATTCGTGTTATTTGGGCAAGAGAATCATAACCTGAAGGTCACACGTAAAATCCTTTTTTGGTTCTGGCTTGTCCAGGTTATATATTTTTATGAAACAAGGCCTTTGACACTTTGGGTTATCTCATCCGCTGACGCTGGTTTTGGAAGATAATCATCAGCCTCCATGCTCATTCCATCTGCATGTGAGTAACGGGTTGAGCCAACATGGTCTGCCACAGCCGTGAGCATGACAATTGGAATATCTTTATACTTTTCATCTTTCTTCAGTTCAGAGCATACTTCATAGCCGTCCTTTTCCGGCATCATAACATCCAGTACGATTGCGTCGGGAGGATTGGCTTTGACTTTTTCCAGGGCTTCTACCCCATCGTATGCCACCTCAACATCAAAACCTTCTTTTTTGAGATTTGCCTGTACAATTGAAGCAAAATCAGGCTCATCGTCAACAACAAGTATTCTTTTTTTTTCGCTCATATTATTTTCTCCTCTGGTAAAAAACTGTAAATGATAATGTTTAAGCTATATTTTTTTTTAAGAGTTGATACTAATAACAGCAAATTACGATTCTATATACTTTCTATATATCTGGTTGTTTGTTCTGTCAACCAGAAATTTATGATTTTTTTGGCATCCTTCATAAGTACCTTACACTTTCTGAAACCATTCCCTAATTTAAAGGGGATTTCCCCAAAAAAATGTAAACTACTTTTATGCTGATATGAAGGATGCCATTTTTTTCGTATATTGTTTATTTCAAGCTCTCATCTGGTTTCAAGGGAAGCTCAATGGAAAAGAGTACACCTTTACCATTATTGTTTTTAGCTGACAGCTTTCCACCATGACTTTCAATAATTCCATAGGCCATGCTCAGTCCAAGCCCAGTTCCTTTTCCTTCTTCTTTTGTTGTAAAAAAGGGCTCAAAAATATTTGGCAGGATATCCTCCGGGATTCCAGGTCCGGTATCAGATATTTCAATAACAACAATGTTACTTTCTTTTTTCAGCAATGAGCGTATTTCAAGTGTTCCTTTACCTTCCATTGCATCTGCTGCATTCAGGATAATATTCATGAAAACATGGTTCAACTGCTGAACATCTACCGGAATATCAGGAATATTGTCATCAAAATTTTCAATGATGATGATATTCTGGAAAAGAGCCTGATTGCGAAGCAGGAACAGGGTTCTGGCAACAATTTCATTAAGACTGTGAAGCTTTACCTCTTTTTTTGTCTGGCGGGCAAATTCCAGCAGCTCTTTTACTATTAAACTGCATTTTTCAGCATCACTCTGAATTCTTAAAATATCATTTACGGCACCTTCAGGAAGCTCGTACTCTTCAAGCAGAAGTTGTGAAAAAAGTGTTATGCCGCCCAGGGGGTTATTGAGCTGATGCGCCACACCTGCTGCAAGTTTTCCAAGAGAGGACATTTTTTCCGCCTGAAGAAGCTGGAGATTGGCTTTTTCAAGTTCAGCTTCCATGCGTATTGTCTCCTTAAGATCATGGAAAAACCCAATGGTTGCAATTTCACGATTCTCTTCATAAACAATGGAAGCATTGAGGAGTATAGGTGTTGTTGTTCCATCCTTGCGCAGGGCAAGCTGTTTGTATGATCTTATTATTCCCTTTCTGTCGTACCCACTGTATCTCATTCTTTTCATTATTTTATGGGCATCATTACCAGGATAAATGCCCCGGATGTTCAGGCTTTCCAGAGCTTCTTTCTTGGTGTACCCGGATATTTCGGCAGCGGCCTGGTTAAATATGATAATTTTACCAGTCATGTCTGCTGCAATAACTCCATCAACAGCACTGTGAATCAAATTTCTTAAAAAAGCATTGGAAGTAAAACGTTTGTCATCAAACTTGTCCAAAAATGGCAGGTAGAAATCAAGGACAACAATGGCATTTCCAGCTCCATTGGAGCCTTCCATGGGATAGGCATAAAGGCAGGACGAATCATTTGCACCGCTGCTAAAAAGCTGGTTCAGCGAGGGTTGTTTTGTTCGTATTACTTCAGCCACAGGGCAGTTCAGACATGGAGATTTGCGATTAAAAAAAACTGCATGGCATAATTTCCCTTCAAAATCACCGGTTTTTAGAGAGAGCCCAGGGTGTCGTGTAATTCTTGCCCCAAGTATTTTATACTCTTCTGAAATAACAACTATCTGCCGTTCAAGGGTTTCAATGGCTTTGAGAAGGTAATGATTATTTTCACTATTTTTCCGGCTCATGGTTTAGCACCTTTAATTTCTGCACTCTGTCAGGCACAACACAGTACCTAACTGAGGAACAACATTTAAAATGAAAAATAACTTTGTCATTAATAGCCTGAAATTCATCAAAAAGCAAAAAAAAATTATTTTCTTATTCATCATCCTAAGTTACATTATTGGGTTCTTAACAAAAATTTAAAATCAATTGATTTAATTGTCGATTTATGAGATTTTACAGCCAGTTTACAGTCAGTACTACTTTACACTTTCTGGTACTGCATCACGGTTTTCAGGGATTTCTCTAAAAAAGTGTAAACTACTTTTGGGTGCATATTAAGGATGCCAAAAATTTTGGGTGCATATGAAGGATGCTAAAAAACAGATAAAAAATGAGTAATAAACTACAAACTATTGTTGTGTTTTGTCCAAACTGGGTAGGTGACGTTGTTATGGCAACACCGGTTTTTGAATGCCTGCGTATAAACTATGCAGGAGCAAAAATAATAGGTGTTATTAGAAAATATGCATCAGGCGTGGTGAAAGATGGTCCCTGGTTTGACAGTGTGATTGAATTAAATGATAAAAATTTTAAGGGCTTTTTTCAAGCAGTAAGCATACTTAGATCAATTAAGCCTGATATTGCTTTTGTCCTGCCAAACTCATTCAGATCATCCCTGATTGCTTTTCTTGGCGGAGCAAAAAAGCTTTATGGATATCAAAGGAATCTACGATCAATATTTTTAAGCGGAGGCCCAAAGCCTCTAATGGATGAAAAAGGCATACAGCCGGTTCCAATGGTTGAATACTACCTGGCTCTTTGTCATTATCTTAATCTGATTCCTCCTGTGGGCACACAACCTAAACTCTTTTTTTCAAAACAAATTGAAAAAAAAGGGGCCAAACTCCTTAACAGGTATGGTATAAAAACAGGGGACATGGTTGTGGGAATGAATCCTGGTGCAAAATTTGGCTCTTCAAAGTGCTGGCCGGCAGAATATTTTGCAGAAGTGGCAAAACTTATCAAAAAAAGATGGGATTGCAAAATTTTGCTGCTTGTGGGACCAGGCGAGGATGAAATTGCAGAATCCATATTAGAGTCAAGTAGTGTGGAAATCATAAACACAGGTCCGGATAAAGTGGATCTGGCACTTTTAAAATACATGATAAAAAACCTGACTCTTTTGATAACAAACGATACCGGTCCAAGACATTATGGGGTTGCTTTTGATATACCTGTTGTTGTGATAATGGGATCAACCAATCCTGCCTATACAGCTGCAAACCTTGAAAAAACAGTGGTTTTGCGTAAAGAACTTGACTGCTCCCCCTGCCATGAAAAAAAATGTCCCCTTGGCCATCACAAATGCATGACCCTTATCAGCCCTGAATATGTCATGGAACAAAGTATAAGGCTGCTTGAAAAAATAGAGGAAAAATAGAGGAAAAATAGAGAATGGGAGCTTGTTTTTACCGGAAAAAATGGATTGAAATATCAAAAAACAATAATATAGATCATGGAAAACTAAAAAAACTTTCCCGACAGGTTGCATATTCGTTTCTTGACTACTATTTTAAAAATTGCAGTTACAAAAAAGAGTATATTGACCTGCTCTGTGAAATGAGTACCTTTTCAAAAAAGCCTCTTCTTGCAGCACCTGGTGCAAACGCTCTGTTTGGAATCATTGTTGAAAGTTTGTGTGATGATTTTGAAGTTTTACAAACAGAAACCTATAACAGAGTTATGGCCCAGGTAATATCCTATTGCTGTAAAATTACTGAAGGCAGTATGTTAAACATCTGCCTTAATAATTTTGGTATATCTTCCTATGATGATATACTTAACAGGACTAAAAAAATCCGTAAAAATGGAAATTTTCTCACACCTGAAAAAAAAATAAAAAAAATTATTTTGTTATCCAGGGTTACAATCGGAGCTGACATTGCCATAACCAGCGTAATAGTCCAAAGGCTTTTACAGATATTTTCTGATATAAAAATTGTAATTATTGGAGGCAGCAAGCTAAAAGAGGTTTACGGCGGAAACAAAAGAATTCAAATAAGGGAAACCGGGTATTCAAGAAGAGGAGGACTGCTTGAACGTTTATCAATCTGGCATATTATTCTGCAAATCATTGAACAAGAGTCAAAAGGATACACCAGGGATGAAGTTGTGTTAATCGATCCTGACTCACGACTTTCCCAGCTTGGTGTTCTGCCCCTGGTTGAACCTGATCACTATTTTTTCTTTGACAGTCGTTCCGACATCTCACTTGATAAAAACGTCTCCATGCCTGAGCTGACTAATATGTGGTTTGACAGATTGACCGGCAAAAAAGGATTCTGTTATCCCAGGGTTTGGATACCTGAAGCTTTTCTTGCAAAAGCAGCAATTTTTTGCAGGCAGCTCAGGGAAAATAATGTAAAAAAAATTATTTCCATCAATTTTGGCGTGGGCGGCAATTCCAGAAAAAGTGTGGGCAGACGCTTTGAGGAAAATTTACTTCTTGAACTGCTCAAAACCCCTGGAACATTGATCCTTCTTGACAAAGGATATGGAGATGAGGAGACAAAGCATACTGATTTATTAATAAATGCAGTGCAGGCCATGGGATTTCCAGCAAAAAATGCTGAAATTAACACCCCGGTTGCCCCAGGTTTTAACAACGGCATTATAGCTGTTAGAACCACTATTGGTGAGATGGCTGCACTGCTGGCAAACAGTGACGAATATATTGGCTATGATTCAGCATGCCAGCATATAGGGGCAGCACTTTGCATTCCATGTTTGACAATCTTTGCAGGTTCCAACAACATACGGTTCATACGAAGATGGAGTGCCCATGGTCAAAATCAATGCAACATTGTGCATGTAGATACACTTACTGACCGGTCTCTGATTGATACAGATGACATAATCACCCGGATTATGCATGTAAGGGATACTTATCTTTCAATAGTTTGATCGTCTCCGGGGATTTTTATTATGATTCCCTGATAGAGAAAACTTTCAGCCCATGGGATAAAGTGTAAACAGGGGGTCTTAGTGTAAACAGGGGTCTTAGTGTAAACAGGGGTCTTAGAGACGTAACCAATGCAGGATACAAAAAAATAAGGATA
>JAYEHB010000277.1:0-7901 GCA_034659375.1 Thermodesulfobacteriota bacterium | reverse complement strand
CTCACCTCGACAAAGATAAATAAGCTTTTTACACATAATCCACCGAACCTTACCTCAGTTCTACTTAACATTATGTGACAGAGCAATAATCTGGTGCGTCAATCAAAGGTGTCATGACCTATCTATCTAATAAATTATCATAGTGCCCGAACAAAAACCAGACAATTTTATATGGGAGGGGTCAGGCCGGATTATTCTGGAATAACAGTTAAACCATGTTTAGTATTTACATAAATAATAATATACTGTAATAATATAAGATTTGTAATGGGCTAGGAATGATTATTAATTTTAAAAAGGTGGTTTTATGAAGAAAAACATGCAGACAATAGATGGTAATACTGCAGCAACCCATGTTGCATATGCAATGAGTGAAGTTGCCGCAATCTATCCTATAACTCCTTCAAGTTCTCTTGGTGAAAAAGCAGATACCTGGGCCGAAGCTGGAAGAAAAAATATTTTCGGGCAGGTTCTTAAAGTAAAACAGATGCAGTCTGAAGCAGGTGCTGCAGGTACTGTGCATGGTTCTCTTGCTGCGGGAGCCTTAACAACATCTTTTACAGCATCCCAGGGTCTTCTCCTTAAAATTCCAAATATGTATAAAATTGCAGGTGAGCTGCTTCCATGTGTTTTTCATGTGACTGCAAGGACGATTTCAGCACATGCTCTCTCTATATTTGGAGATCATTCAGATGTTATGTCAGTTCGTCAGACAGGATTTGCCATGCTTTCATCAAATTCTGTGCAGGAAGCAATGGATATGGCTCTAATTGCCCATCTTGCAACCATTGAAGGCAGAATTCCTTTTATGCATTTTTATGATGCATTTAGAACTTCCCATGAGATTCAGAAAATAGAGGTTATAGATTACGATGATATGGCTTCTCTTTTTAACTGGGATGCTTACAGGGAATTTAAAAAAAGAGCCATGAATCCTGAAAATCCAAATACAAGGGGAACTGCCCAGAATCCTGATGTATTTTTCCAAGCCAGGGAGGCTGCAAATTCCTTTTATGATCAAATTCCTTTTATTGTTAAAAAGTACATGAAAAAAGTAGGTGAGCTGACAGGAAGAGAGTATAATCTGTTTGATTATGCAGGAGATCCAGAACCTGACAGAGTTATTATAGCCATGGGTTCATCATGTGAAACCATTGAGGAGACTGTTAATAAACTCAATGCAAATGGAGAGAGAACCGGTCTTATAAAGGTACGCCTTTACAGACCCTTTGATGTTGATGCTTTTATGGCGGCTGTTCCAGCCACAACAGAGTGTTTAACTGTTCTTGACAGAACAAAAGAGCCTGGCAGTATAGGTGATCCCCTTTACACTGATGTCTGCACTGCATTTATGGAAAGAGGCGGGGCTCCTCAAATAATTGGTGGAAGATATGGCTTAAGTTCCAAACAGTTTAATCCATCAATGGTTAAGGCTGTATTTGATAATATGAAGTCTGCAGGCCCGAAAAATCATTTTACAGTAGGAATAAATGATGATGTTACAAATACTTCCCTTGAGGTAAAAGAGGGATTTCAAGCTGCTCCTGAGGGCACGGTAAGTGCAAAATTCTGGGGACTTGGAGCTGACGGAACTGTTGGTGCAAACCAGAGTGCCATTGCAATTATTGGCGATAATACTGAAAAATATGCCCAGGGTTATTTTGCCTATGATTCTAAAAAATCAGGTGGTCTGACTGTATCCCATTTACGATTTGGTGATGTGCCTATTAAATCAACATACACTATTGACAGTCCTGATTTTGTTGCATGCCACAAGGCAAACTATGTTGAACTTTACGATGTTCTTGCCGGAATTAAAGAGAACGGAACGTTTCTCCTTAACTGTCCATGGTCTGTTGAGGATATGAAAAGAACAATACCAGGTGATGCCAGAAAAACAATTTACGATAAAAAAATAAAATTTTATACAATTGATGCTGTTAAAATTGCCGGAGATGTAGGATTGGGCGGCAGGATTAATATGATAATGCAGACCTGTTTTTTCAGGCTTGCCAATGTACTTGATTTTGAAGTGGCAATAGAGCTTTTAAAAAAGGATATACAGAAGAAATTTGGCAAAAAGGGTGAAAAAATTGTTCAGATGAATATTGATGCTGTGGACAAAACCCTTGATAACCTTGTTGAGGTTGCTGTGCCTGAATCCTGGAAAGAGGCATCAGGAGGACTTAAAGAGTTTGATAAATCAACTGCATTTGTTGATAAAGTAATAAGACCCATACTTGCCCAGAAAGGTGATGATCTTCCTGTGAGTGCTTTTACCCCGGATGGAGTATTTCCCAATGCCACGGCTCAGTACGAAAAACGTGGAGTTGCCATTAATGTTCCAGAGTGGATAAGTGAAAATTGTACCCAGTGCAACCAGTGTTCTTATGTCTGTCCCCATGCAGCAATAATTCCAGTTTTTGCCACAGAGGATGAACTAAAAGGTGCCCCTGCAAATTTTGAAACAGTTCAGGGAAAAGGCAAGGCTTTTAAGGAGTTAAACTTTAGAATGCAGATTAATCCCCTTGACTGCCAGGGTTGTGGAAGCTGCGTTGATATCTGTCCTGCAAAAACGCCTGCACTTGTACTGAAACCTCTTGCAAGTCAGGTTGAAAGCGGGGTTGAGAATCATAAATTTTCTTTAACTATTCCTTTTAAAGAGGGTCTTGCCAAGAGAGAGACTGTTAAGGGAAGTCAATTGTACAAACCACTTTTTGAGTTCTCCGGTGCATGTGCAGGATGTGGTGAAACTCCATATGTAAAAGTGTTAACTCAGCTTTTTGGTGAAAGAATGACCATAGCCAATGCAACAGGCTGCAGTTCCATATGGGGAGGTTCAGCACCAACCATGCCTTATTGCACAAACAGTGACGGCCATGGACCTGCCTGGGCAAGTTCGCTTTTTGAAGATGCTGCAGAGTATGGATACGGCATGATGCTGGCATTTAACAATAGAAGGGCAATACTTGCAGATACCATGAAAAACGCCCTTGAAACAGATATTACCCAGGAAATCAAAGATACCCTTAGCGGCTGGATTGCAGGAATGAAAGATGCTGATCAGTCAAAAGAGTATGGCGATAAGCTGAAGAATCTTTTAAAAGATAATAATGGAAATGATCTTCTTGATAAAATATATCAGGAAAAAGATATTTTTGTAAAAAAATCCCATTGGGTATTTGGCGGTGACGGCTGGGCCTATGATATTGGTTATGGAGGTATTGACCATGTGCTGGCATCCGGGGATGATATAAATGTACTTGTTCTGGATACAGAAGTTTACTCAAATACAGGCGGGCAGTCGTCCAAGGCAACTCCCACAGGAGCCATTGCAAAATACACTGCGTCTGGAAAAAAAGTTGCAAAAAAAGATCTTGGACAGATGATCATGAGTTATGGATATGTTTATGTGGCATCCATCTCAATGGGTGCAAGTAAACAGCAGACATTAAAAGCTTTTGTGGAGGCTGAAAAATATCCCGGGCCATCTCTGATAATAGCTTATGCACCTTGTATTAATCAGGGTATAAGAAAAGGTATGGGCAAAAGTCAGCTTGAGGCGAAACTTGCAGTTGAGACAGGTTACTGGCCCATGTACAGGTTTAACCCATTACTTACTGATCAGGGTAAGAATCCATTTATTCTTGATTCAAAAGAACCCGATGGAAAGCTTCAGGATTTCCTTGGCGGTGAGGTAAGGTTTGCTGCTCTTGAAAAGAGTTTTCCTGATGAATCAAAGCGTTTAAGGGCAAAAATTGAAGTAGAAGTTAATGAAAAATACCAGATCTTGAAAGAGTTGGCAGCTTCAGATAACAAGTAAAAATTCAGTTTAAGGGGACAGATTTCAAATCTGTCCCCTTAAAAACAACTTAAAGTTAGGGTTTGGTTCTAAGGGAGGTGGAAAAAAATAATTACCCATTTTGTTTGTCTTTTTGCCCGTCTTCTACGTTGTGATGACAGGCACATAGCTAACGTCGGCCATATATCCTGATTGCAGGAACAACGAAAGCCTGACCCCACCATCAATGACCCCACCATCAAGTGGCCGAATATAGAACCAAGCCCCAATATGTGATATTCGATTTCTTATGGCAAATATCCAGAATATAGGATATTTCTTTACAAGGAACCCTCCTGGTGGTATCTTAAAAGATCAATCTGTTAAAATATTAATTGCCTGTTTTTATATGCAGTGTTAATACAATTACAATGCAGCATCAGGAGTTTAAAAAATGGAATATATTGAGATTCGATTTGGTGAAGATTTGGATACTCTTTCAAAAGGTATAAAACCACTTGAAGAGATGTTTCAATCCATGAACCCCATGTTTTGTCTTTCCCAGCGTATCTGGAAACCCCAGATGGATATTTTTGAAACAAGAACCAATATCATTATTCAGGCTGAGATCGCAGGTGTTCAAAAAGATGATATTGCCATTGAAGTGAGTAATAAAGCAGTAAAAATATCAGGACTCAGGGGCAGAACCCCTCCCGATGGAAGCGCAACATACCGCCTTGCTGAAATACAGTTTGGCAGGTTTGAAAGGGTGCTTTATCTGCCTTCTTTGATAGATACAGAAAATGTTTCTGCATCTTTTTCCAATGGATTTCTTGAAATGATACTTGCGAAAATCGTTTTGGACCGGTCCCGGAAAATGAAATTTTCTTATAAAAAAAAATAATAACAGACATTATATAGGTATTTCCCATGAATGATTTTAATGCCTCAGTAAATGTAAGCCCGGAGCATATACCTGAAATTCTTCCCATTCTTCCCATTGTAGATACAAATCTTTTTCCAAAAATGGTTTTACCCCTTGTGCTCATGCAGAAAGAGGCGATTAAACTTATTGATGAAACCATGGCTGGGAACAGGATGTTGGGTCTTCTCTTATCAAGGCGCTCTAATATAGCTTCCAGACATTCATCAAAGGATCTTTTTAGAATAGGGACTGTTGCCATGATTCTTAAGATGTCCAAGATGGAGGAAGACAAGGCGCAGCTTCTTATCCAGGGTCTGGGCAGATTCAAGGTTGATGAGTATGTTGATGGTAAGTCATATCTTATGGCCCGGATTAATCTTCTTAAATGTAAGGGTCTTGGTAAAGACAAGGAGACCCTTGCTCTTATGGCAAATATTGTTGAGCAGTATGAAAAGATTGTTAATCTTTCTCCAGGCCTTCCTCCTGAAATCGCCTCCATGGTTAAATCCATACAGGAACCAAATATCCTTGCTGATATGGTTGCGTCCACAATAAATGCCCCTATTCTTGAAAAACAGAAAATATTAGAGCTGCTGGATGTGAAAAAGAGGTTGAAAAAGGTTACCAGAATAGTCAATGATCAGCTTGATATCCTTGAAATGGGTTCAAAAATTCAGACCCAGGTTAAAGAGGATATGGATAAACGCCAGAGAGAATATTATCTTCGCCAGCAGCTAAAGGCCATTAAAGAGGAACTTGGTGAGAGTGATGATGAAAGTGTTGAAATTAACGAGTATAGAACAAAAATAGAATCAAAAGAGCTTCCCGAGGAGGCTGCAAAAGAGGCTGAACGGGAAATAAAGCGCCTTGCAAAAATGCATCCCTCTTCTTCTGAATATGTTGTTGCCTCCACATATTTAGACTGGCTTACATCCCTGCCCTGGAATAAAAAATCAAAAGACAGGCTGGATATAAAAAAAGCCCGGCAGGTTCTTAACCAGGATCATTTTGGTCTGGAAAAACCCAAAAAAAGAATTCTTGAATATCTCGCTGTAAGACAGCTGAAAAAAGATTCAAAGGGTCCTATCCTCTGTTTTACAGGCCCTCCTGGAACAGGCAAGACATCCCTTGGGAAATCCATTTCAAGGGCTCTTGGAAGAAAATTTGTAAGAATAGCCCTGGGAGGCATCAGTGATGAGGCTGAGATAAGAGGACATAGAAGAACATATGTGGGAGCCCTTCCTGGAAGGATTATCCAGGGAATCAGAAAGGCAGGTACAAATAATCCTGTTTTTATGCTGGATGAGATTGATAAGGTTGATTCATCATACCATGGTGATCCTTCGTCTGCACTGCTTGAAGTTCTTGATCCCGAGCAGAATTTTTCATTTACCGATCATTATCTTGATGTTGCCTTTGATCTTAGAGATGTGATATTTCTTACAACTGCCAATGTACTTCACACAATTCCAGCTCCCCTAAGGGATAGAATGGAAGTTCTGGAACTTTCAGGATATACTGAAGATGAAAAATTAAAAATTGCCACAAAGTATCTTATTCCAAGGCAGCGCAGGGAAAATGGTCTTACAACATCCAATATTAAAATAACAAAAAGTGCTGTAAAAGAGATAATATCTGGATACACAAGGGAATCAGGCTTAAGAAATCTGGAAAGGGAGATAGGTTCTGTCTTTAGAGGGGTTGCAAGCAAGATTGCTGAAAAAAAGGTTAAAAGTCTGTCTATAAGAAAAAAGGATATCTATGAGTATCTTGGTTCTGTGCGTAATATGTCTGAAAACGGGTCCGGCATAGTAACTCCAGGTGTTGCCGTGGGGCTTGCATGGACTCCCACTGGAGGTGATATTCTCTTTATTGAGGCAACCTGCATGAAAGGAAATAAAGGCCTTTTACTCACAGGTCAGTTAGGTGATGTGATGAAGGAGTCTGCCACCACAGCCATGAGCTATATAAGATCCCATGCAGCAATATTAAATATAGAGGAGGATTTTTTTTCTGACCATGATATTCATATTCATGTTCCGGCAGGAGCCATTCCAAAGGATGGGCCTTCAGCAGGTGTGACCATGCTCATAGCCCTTATATCTCTTATTAAAGGAAAGCCTGTTAAAAAAAGACTTGCCATGACGGGAGAGATAACACTCAGGGGTGAGGTTCTGCCTGTTGGCGGGATTAAAGAAAAGGTTATTGCAGCGCACAGGGCCGGCATAAGGTCACTTATTCTTCCTAAATGGAATAAAAAGGATCTGGAGGATATTCCTGATAATGTAAAAGAGAAAATCAATTTTTATTTTACAGATAAAATGCAGACTGTGATAAAAACTGCACTTGAATTAAATTAAGGGCTCACTCAAAAATCAGGAGTAAATCTGCTTGAAACTGAAAAATTTAATCTTTTGTTTTATGTTTGCTTTTATCTGTAGTTGTGCCGGTTCTGTTGGTTCGTCCGGGGACTCTGGTGCTGCATACAAAAAGAGAGCCTCTGCTCCGGCACATACAAAACAATACAAAATCAATGGAAAGTACTATCAACCCCTTGCCAGTGCCAGGGGGTTTTCTCAAAAAGGAATTGCATCCTGGTATGGAAAAAAATTTCATGGAAGAAAGACTGCCAATGGTGAAATTTATGATATGTATGCAATGACAGCAGCCCATAAGACACTTCCATTAGGTACCTGGGTAAGGGTTCATAATTTGAACAACGGCAGAAAAATTGTTGTAAGGGTAAATGACAGAGGTCCTTTTATAAGGGATAGAATTATTGATCTTTCATATAAAGCTGCAAAAAAACTTAAAATTACAGGTACTGGCACAGCCCCGGTGAAAATATATGCCCTTGGTAAGACAGCAAAAGGTTTTTCCACTTCAAAAACTGTAAAATATAAACCTTTAAATTATTGGAAAGGAAATTTTACTGTCCAGGTTGGAGCTTTTAAAGTGTGGAAGAATGCGGTTAATTTAAAAGACAAACTCTCTGGCAGATATGGCAGTGCTCATATAAAAACCCATACTGATTACCGGGGAAAATTTTACAGGGTTCGTGTGGGAAAATATACAGATCTTAAGGATGCTGCAAGGTTTCGGGACAGGCTTTTACGTTCTGGAGCAGGCAATGCTTTTGTTGTTGGAGAATAATTGTGAATTGTGAATTGTGAATTATGAATTATGAATTGTGAA
>JAYEHB010000276.1:0-7915 GCA_034659375.1 Thermodesulfobacteriota bacterium | reverse complement strand
CAGGGACTGAAGGGAGTTCCTCGCTTGCAGGGACTCCCTCGAGACTTAGCCTACCCTCAGCTATGTTTACTTCCCTCTGCTGACATTTCCTTCAACGATTCGACTTGTGGAGCATCGAGGTCAGCCTATATATGTTCTAAACGGCTGCTAAAAAAACTACTTTTAGCTGTCTAATCAACCACAAACTCTATGCAAGCAGTTCGCAACCCTGTCAGGCAGGGGCTTTTTCAAGCCCCTATCCCTTTAGGGTAGGGGTTGTTGACTTTCAATTATCCATGGAGAGCCCTGCCTGTTCCTTTTAATGATGCTTCTGACATGATTTCCGCAAGGGTTGGATGGGCATGAATTGTTTCTGCCAGATCAGAAAGCGTAAGACCTTTATTAACTGCAAGGGTACCTTCTGCAATGAGATCTGTGGCATGGGGGCCAATGATATGTACTCCAAGCACTTTCCCGTTATTTTTATCTGCAATTATTTTTGCCTCACCTGCAATTTCTCCCATTGCCTGGGCTTTTCCAATTGCACGAAAATTTACTGTGGAACAGGTCACCTCAATACCCCTTTTTTCTGCTTCTGTTTCTGTTATTCCAACATTGCCAATTTCAGGCATTGTAAATATTGCACCTGGTACAGCATCATATCTCATAGTCCTGTTTCCTCCCAGAGCATTTTCAGCCGCAACCATTCCTTCATGGGAAGCTGCATGGGCAAGCATCACCTTTGCGGGCCCTATTATATCTCCAATGGCATAGATGTTTTGAACCCTGGTCTCCATTTTGTTGTTTACTTCTATCCAGCCTCGCTCATCTGCTGCAAGACCGGTATTTTCAAGCCCTAAATTTTCTGATAGCGGGGATCTTCCTATACAGACAGCCATTTTTTCAACTTCCATAACTGTGGTTGATATAGTTTCAGCTTTTTTCTTATCTAAAAACTGAGATGCTTCAATGGAAACTGAAATCATTGATTGCTTAATTTCTGCTTTTTTAACGACCCTGTCTGTTATGAATTTGATTTTTTTCTTTTTCATCTCCCGTTGAAGAATTTTTGAGCAGGATGCATCAATCGAATCAAGGGGAAGAAGCCTTGACATTGCCTCCACAATTGTCACCCTGGCCCCAAGAGCTGAAAGTATAAATGCAAATTCACACCCTATTACACCGCCGCCTACTATGAGTATTGATTCTGGAATTTTTTGCAGATTAAGCAGATCATTGCTTGAAAGGATGTTCTTTCCATCAAAGGGAAAAGATGGAATATTAAGGGGTTTGGTTCCTGTGGCAAGTATCAGTTTGTCAAAGGCAATCTCTTTTTCATCTCCTTGTGAATTTATTACAGCTGCCAGATTTTTTTCTTTAATAAATCCCCTGCCCTGTTCAAGTTCAACTCTATTCTTTTTTAAAAGAGATAGAATCCCCTGCTTCTGGGAATCAACAATCCTTTTTTTTCTCTCCATAAGAGCGGCCATATCAGGATCAACCTTTCCAGTCAGCTTTATTCCATATTGATCTGCCTCCTGAAATTTTTGAAAAAGATCTGCTGAAGTTTTCATTATTTTGGATGGTATGCAGCCATGATTTAAACAGGTACCACCAACATTATTATTTTCAATAAGAGTTACTCTGGCTCCAAGGGCTGCCGCTCTAATTGCTGCCACGTATCCACCAGGTCCTGCTCCTATAACAACTACTCTTTGATCCGTCATTATAACGCTCCTTTATATGAAAGTCCTTTTAAGCTACTGTAATCATTGATTTTTAGTTTTTTGTTGTTGTGGCCGATTTATCCTGGTAACTTATTTTTGAGTGAACCCTTAGTCCAGCTATCCCCGGTCAAAAGCAGCTTAACTCATTAAAAACCAGGATTATATGCCTGGGTATAATTTGTCAGCCTGGTATGAGCTTCTGACAAAGGGTCCCGACGCAATCGCTGTAAATCCCGTGGATTTTGCAAAGAGTTTAAGGCTGTCAAATTCTTCAGGTGTGTAATACTTTGCAACGGGCAGATGTAATTTAGAAGGCTGAAGATACTGACCAATGGTTAAAATTCTGCATCCATGGTTAAAAAGATCTTTTATGGTCTCTTTTAGTTCATCCATCTCTTCCCCAAGTCCCACCATGATACCTGATTTTACAGGAACAGCTCTGGATTTTGCAAAACCTGATTTTACAGAATTTGATTGCACAGAAAATGATTTTACAGGAGAAAATCCCAGGAAAGCCCTTTGAAGCAGCTCAAGAGACTGGTGATAATTTGCTTCAGGCCTTGCCTTTGCATAAATGGATGGTACAGTTTCAATATTATGGTTTAAAACATCAGGCTTTGCATCAATGACACTCTGCAATGCTTTTTTGTCTCCTTTGAAATCAGGAATCAATACCTCCACTTTTGTGCCCTGGGGCATGAGATCTTTAATTTCAAAAATCGTTTCAGCAAAATATCCAGCACCGCCATCTTCAAGATCATCCCTTGTAACAGATGTTACAACTACATATTTCAACCCAAGCTCCCGGGCAGCCTTTGCAACCCGTTGAGGTTCATCAGGGTCTGGAGGCAGTAAACAAGTTCCTGTGGTTATATTGCAAAATTTACAATTTCTTGTGCATTGGGAGCCAAGAATCATAAATGTTGCAGTTTTATTGGAAAAGCACTCCCACATATTGGGACAGTTTGCCTCCTGGCATACAGTGTTAAGCCTGGATTTGGATAACAGTTTTCTTACCTGCTCATACTCAGAACCAGTGGGCAGCTTTCTTTTAAGCCATGGAGGTTTTCCTTTTTTTCTTGTAAAACTCATATTGTTTTCATATTCTCCAATTGTTTAAAATAAGCAATCATTTTTTTCTTTACTTCTGATATCTGTACTATTGTCTCTGCACTGTTTTTTTTAATTTCTTTTGCCAGGGATGTCATAAAAATCCCTGGCATTCCGCAGGGGTTTATCCAGGAAAACGGCTCAAGATCAAGATTTACGTTAAGGGCAAGACCGTGAAAGGATATGCCTCTCTTAATTGAAAGCCCCACACTGCCAATTTTATTCTCTTTTACCCAGATACCGTGGTTTCGTTTATCTCTAACAGCTTTAACATTAAAATCCAAAGCTGTCGCTATCATTATGTTTTCTAAAAAATATACAAAATCAGCAACACCAATTTTTGCTCTGTTCAGGTCAATAATGGGATAAACCACTATTTGACCCGGACCGTGAAAGGTAATATTACCCCCTCGTTCAGTTTGAACAATGGGAATATTTTTTGATTTAAGGAACTCCTCTGACTTAACAAGATTTTCTCTCCCCCCCCTTTTTCCAAGGGTGAAAACAGCAGGATGTTCAAGTAGCAGAATTATATCTTTGTCCCTGGTTTTATCAATTTTTTCTGATACTATTTTTTTCTGAAAGTCAAAAGCCTTTTTATAATCAGTCAGCTTTAAATCAATAAATTCAATGCCTTTTAAATTCATTTCAATAACTTTTTTCGTAATAGCAACGGGGTCAGGCCTGCAATCAGGATATATGGCCGATGTTAGACCCAAACCCCTTTCCGCCCATCTATCCCCTTAGCATGGGTTTTCTTGCTGCTGCAACCTCATCAAGCCTTGATACTTTAGAAAGATGCGGAGCTGATTTTAAAATTTCAGGATTGTTTTCCGCCTCTTTTGCGATCTGTTTCAAGGCAGCAATAAATTCATCAATGGTCTCCTTTGATTCTGTTTCCGTTGGTTCAATCATTATTGAACCGTGGACAACAAGGGGAAAGTATATTGTTGGGGGATGAAAACCATAATCAATGATTCTCTTTGATATATCCAGGGTGGTTATGTTGTTTTTTTCCTGATTTTTATCGGTAAAGACACATTCATGCATGCAGGGTCTGTCATAGGGAAGAAAAAAATCATCCCGGAGACTCTCCTTGATATAATTTGCATTGAGTACAGCAAGCTGGCTTGTCTTTTTAAGATATTTTCCACCAAGGGAGAGAATGTATGAATATGCTTTGACCAATACTCCAAAATGTCCGTAAAATGTAAGCATCCTTCCGATGGTATCCGGTGTATCCTGGATCAAAGCATAGGTGCTCCCGTTCTTTGCAATCCTTGGAACCGGCAGAAATGGTTCCAGCTTTTTGTTAACTGCAATGGGGCCTGAACCCGGCCCGCCTCCACCATGGGGAGTGGAAAAAGTTTTATGCAGATTAAAATGAAGAACATCTATACCAATTTCACCGGGTTTAACAATTCCCATGATGGCATTCAGGTTAGCGCCATCACCATATACAAGACCGCCTTTGTCATGGACAATGTCTGCAATCTCTTTAATGTTTTCTTCAAACAGGCCAAGGGTATTGGGATTGGTGATCATAATACCTGCAACTTCCTCATCCATCACCTCTGCCACTGATTCCGGAGTCAGGATACCATCCTTTCCTGATAGTATGTTCACGGATTTGTAACCGCATAAAGTTGCACTGGCAGGATTGGTACCATGGGCTGAATCAGGAATAATAATTTTAGAACGCTGATGCCCCTGTTTTTCATGGTATGCATGTATGGCAAGCATACCAGTAAGTTCACCATGGGCCCCTGCTGCAGGCTGTAGAGTCACAGCTTCCAGCCCTGTTAATTCTGCAAGGAACTGCTCTAAATTGTACATCATTTCAAGAGCGCCCTGGCAGAGCTCTTCATCGGCAAGGGGATGGGCCCCGGCAAAGCCAGGCCGGGCAGCCTGCACCTCATTGGTCTTAGGATTGTATTTCATGGTGCAGGAACCCAGGGGGTACATGCCTGAATCCAGTCCAAAGTTCCACTGGGACAACCTGGTATAATGCCTTACCACATCAAATTCACTGAGTTCTGGAAGTTCAGGAGCATCTCCTGTCAGTTCAGGATCAAGCAGAGACTGTTTAACATCCTGTTTTGGAATGGAGATTCCACATCTTCCTTTACGGCTTTTATTCCACAAAAAATCTTCCTTTAAAATAAGACCGCTGATTCCGCTTGTATTTTCCATTATTTCACCTCCCTGACCATGGTTTCCATATCCTTTTTTGAAAAAACTTCTGTTGCACAAAAAAGATAATGATCTTTTAACAAAGGATAATATTTTTCTAATGCAAGGCCTGGGACCATTCCCTTATTTTTTTTCACAGCATCCCTTTTCTCTTTAAACCCTTTGGGAGCCTTTACAACAAATTCATTAAAAAACGGTTGTGAAAAAGGAGTTGTAAATCCTGCCTTGTGCAGCTCTTTTTCCAGAAAAACAGCTTTATCATGGTTTAGCTGGGCCAATGCTCTGATTCCATTTTTGCCCGCCGCTGCAAGGTAGATGCCGGCTGTAAGTGCATTGAGTCCATTGTTGGAGCAAATATTGGAACCGGCTTTTTCCCTTCTAATGTGCTGCTCCCTTGTGGAAAGAGTTAAAACAAAACCAGTTTCTCCATTTTTATCCTTTGTACGTCCCACATACCGCCCTGGCAGATCCCTGATATATTTTTTACTGCTTGTAAGTATCCCAAGCCCTGGACCTCCAAAGGACTGGGGAATCCCAAGACTCTGCCCCTCTCCAGCCACAAGGTCAACCCCGCATTTTCCAGGACTTTTTAAAAGACCATAGGCAAGGCATTCAGTAAATGATGTTATAAAAAGAGCTTTTTTTGAATCAGCAATGGCCTTTGCCTGTTCAAGATTTTCAATGCATCCAAAAAAATTAGGGGATTGTATGGCAATGCCTGCAATATCATCCATGGCATCAAGGGGCGAAAAATCTGTTGTACCGTCATCTTTAAATGGCAGATCCACGATTTCACAGCCCCTGGGGTCCAGATAGGTTTTAATTATCTGTCTGTGGTGGGGATGTATTAAAGAGGAGAGAGCAATTTTATTTAATTTTTTCTTTTTTTTAAGGGCAATGAGCAGAGCTTCAGCCAGGGCAGTACCACAGTCGTAATGGGATGCTGTGGCCACATCTGTTCCAAGAAGTTCAGTTATCATTGTCTGAAATTCATATATACCCTGGAGGGTACCCTGGCTTATTTCCGGCTGATAGGGAGTGTAAGCAGTTGCAAATTCAGAACGTCCTGCAATATATGGTATTAAAGAGGGGATATAATGGGGATAACTGCCGGCACCTATAAAGATCTTCTGTTTTGGAAAAGCAGCATTTAAAGAGGCGAGTTCTTCCATGTGGGAGTCAAGCTCCCATTCTGTCAAGGCTTCCGGTAAATCAAGCTCTTTTTTTAACTGACATTGTGCAGGAATTGTTTTAAACAGATCATCTAAAGAGGTATGCCCTGTTTTTTTCAGCATCTCCTGGATATCCTGCTCTGTGTGGGGAAGATAACGCATGGCAATCATCCTTCCAGCATTTTAAGATATGCTGTTTTATCCAAAAGGTTATCAAGTTCAGACAGATCACCAGCTTTTATTTTTATGATCCATCCATCTTCGTAGGGAGAGTTATTTACATTTTCAGGAGCGTCTTCAAGGCTTTCGTTTACCTCAACGACTTCTCCTGAAACAGGAGTATATACTTCAGAAACCGCTTTTACAGACTCCACAGTTCCAAATTCATCACCCTTTTCAAGAGTATCCCCAACTTCAGGTACTTCAATAAAAACAATCTCTCCCAATTGATCCTGGGCATAATCATTAATGCCAATGGTGACGATATCGTCTTCAGCCTTTGCCCATTCATGATCCTTAGAGTATTTTATATCTTCCGGTAAATTAAGTTCACTGATCTCTTTCATGGTGCTGCCTCCTTTTTAAAAAAAATTACTTATTTTTTTTCTTGCTGTTCTGTCTGGTCTGACATCATTAACAATGGTTACATTGATTTTACGTTTTTTTTCTTTAAGAACCAGTTTTGCGTCAAGATCGAGTTTTTTATTTACCTTGACAAAACCACAGCTGATACCCTTTGCTTTAAAATCTTCAGGCAGGTCAGGAGATGCAATACTTAATATTTTATTTTTGTACCAGCCGATTGCCATGTCTGTGGCACATGTTAAAACTGTTCCTATATTATTGCCGTCCTTGTCAAGTACCTCTGTTTCAACCCCTGCTCCAACTTTTCTTAAATTGTCTCCAGCAAAGGCATAGGTAAACTGGGCACAGGATGAATCTTCTTCTCCCGGCAACAACCTTGTCAAAGCATCTTTTCCAATAAAATCCTTGGTAAAACCGGTTCCCTCTTCATTTAAAGAAAGGGCAAACATCCATGGATGATTAAAAAATGTCCATGCACCTATATCCTGATGTGACAGGGGAAGAACAGAACCGGCTCTCAGGGAATCTCTTGCTCCAAGACCGCAGGCAATAATATTAAATTCTTCACCGGCCTTTAAAATATCATTCCACAGCTTGACAATGGCTTCCGGTGCGATAAAAATTTCAAACCCAAATTCACCTGTATAGCCTGATCTTGACAGCAAAACAGGTGTTTTGTCCTTAAGTCTTACCTGGGAAGCAAAAGAAGAATTTTCGTCAAAATGACCTTTAAAGGAAAAATATGGCATCTTTTCAAAAACAGCTTCAGGGTTCTCAAGGAGTTTTGCCAGGATCCTTGCGGAATTTTTCCCCTGAATATCCATTTTACCAAGTTTTTCAGAAAGATCTTTAATCTCAACGGAAAACTTACCTTTATGGGTTGTAAGCTGCTCGGCAACAGCTCCTCCCATGCCGGCATTAACACAGATCATGTAATCGGTTTTGTTAAATCTGTACACAATGGCATCATCAATCACATGTCCCTTGTTATTTAATATGGCTCCATATACACATTTACCATTTTTTAAAGTGGTAAGATCCCTTGTGTGGCAGTATTGAAGCAGAGCCAGAGCATCGTCACCAGCTGCTGTTACACATGCCATGTGGCTGGTATCAAAGATTCCGGCTGATTCAACCACAGCGAGATGC
>JAYEHB010000275.1:0-7923 GCA_034659375.1 Thermodesulfobacteriota bacterium | reverse complement strand
TTGAGGGCAGGCACAGGGACCTGCCCCTACCATTCGCGGTTGCCGATTGGTTCATGACCGTAGGGATAACGAAAGCCTGACCCCACCATCAATTAATCATGTTCCGGGCAGTTTCTGCCCTTTAGGCCATGCCGGTTATTTTGAAACAATATCTGATTCTAACTTTGTTGAAATTTCCATTGCCTTGTTAAGAGCATCATTTATTATAAACAATTGAATTTTGAGTGTTTTAAGAGAGGCGGGTGTTGTTTTGATCTGTTCTGACCCGGAAAATAATTTTGCCAGTTCCTGGGATCTTTCTGCAAACTTAACAATTCTTTGACTAAAATCATTTATTTCGTTTGCCCATTTTTCTCTCTCTTCACTTGAAAATTCAATTTGAGCATTTCCTGTACCTTTAATAAGACTATCCAGGTTGTACTCTTTGGGATTTGCAATAATTTCATACATAACAGCTCCTCCTTATAAAATTGGCTAAAAAGTTAACTAAGATTCATTCCGATTTTGATTATCACTGATAACCCCAATCTGAAAGTTGAGATATAAAATATGCCTGATATTTTTGATATTATTTTAACATCTCTCGTAAGTCAAGCTTAGAATTGCAGTTAAAAGAGAAATTTCAAATCAGCAGCTCGCTCCTTAAACCATAATTATCAGAACCACAAAAATTCCATTGCATAATACTTTACAAGAATTGCAATAACAAAATTAACAGCTCCGTGGACTATTACACATACCCAAACTGAACCGAAAATTTTGTATAGCAGATTTGTAAAAGAAAAATAGAGGAGTGCTGACAGATACTCTGGCATAGTATGACCACCAGTAAAAAAAAGAGTAGTCATTGCAAGACTGAAAAGGCTTAAGGGCTTTGACAGCAGTTGTAAAGGTTTTTGATCAAAGGTGTTTAAGATTGAATCAACTACTCCCTCTTTCTTTATCTGCTGCCCTGCCTGGTGAAACAATTCCATGAGAAAAACCCGCATGAGCAATTCTTCAAACAGAGCCACCAGAATTGTTGTATTTATGATCTTTACATAAAAATAGACGGGTGAACCAATAAGAAGAGCTGCCCCTGGATCAACCATAACCTCTGCATTTCCAATAAGGTAAAGTGGAAATATCCACAGGATAACAGCAATGGGAGTGGTTAGCACAGCTACACCGGCATAAATGATTTTAAACCTTCCAAATCTGTAATTTTTACGAAAAACAACCATAACCAAAGATACAAAAATAAGCGTAACAACCTGAATACTCTCTGCACTGATATATTCAGACGGCATACTTGCCAATAAAACATAAAGAAAATAAGGAGCCATAAAAGGCAAAAGAAGTTGCCTGAAACTTTTTTCCTGGGGCAAAAGGTTAAAATCCTGCATTTTCTTGTAACTCCTTTTTATAAACCGGCATACCCTGAAGGGCAGAAACTGGCCGGAACATGGTCATTGCATCATATAACTGCCATGGGCAGCCCTGGTGGTCTAAGTCTGCACACAACAAATTGATGAAGGGCAACCACAATGAAGGGCAACCACAGGGGGTTGCCCCTACTATATAAAAAAAAGAATCTTTGACTTTTTCATTATTTTTCCATATTCTTAATTATAGTTCATAGCAAATGAATTGATACCATTTCTTATAAATATAAGGTAATAAGAGTATCTTTTCATCTGAGATCATCTATAGTGGTTGAATAACTCCGAGAGGAGCTATGCTCACAAACTATTCCATCTATAGCAAAGTTGCAAAAAGTGTGCAAGCTTCAAGTACAATGTTAGATATTTTCGGCTTCACAATTTTCTGGGGGTTTATATATGACTCAAATAGAAGATAAAAAAAATAGTGATGGGGATATTCTTTTTGCAGATGAATCTGAAAAAAAGAGTATAGATCTAAAAAAATGGAAACTTCTCATAATTGACGATGATGAAGATGTCCATACCATGACAAAACTTGTACTTTCAGATTATACCTATGAGGAGGCTTCTCTGGATTTTATATCCGGTTATTCAGGAGAAGATGCAAAAAAACTGGTAAAAGAACATCCAGATGCTGCATGTATGCTTCTTGATGTTGTCATGGAAACAGCCCATTCAGGTCTTGACGTGGCACGATATGTAAGAGAGGAAACTAAAAACAGCAATCTGAGAATTATCCTTAGAACCGGGCAGCCAGGCAAAGCACCTGAAAAAAAAGTTATACTTGATTATGATATAAACGATTACAAGGAAAAAACAGAGCTTACCAGTCAAAAACTCTTTACAACAATTACCACAGCCATTCGTTCATACATTCATTTAAAAAAATTAGAAGATAAACAGGATGAGATTGCTGAAAAAAATATTCGCCTTAATCAGGAGATAGCAAGAAGAATCGTTGCTGAAGCAAATCTTGAAAAATATAACAAAAGTCTGGAGCGAATGATCGAAAACAAATCGGATCGTTTAAAAAAGGCTTTAAATGCTCTTAAAAATGTTGAAACAGAGCTGAAACAGACTGAACAATTATCCTGTATCGGAGAGATGACTTCAAAGGCTGTATTTAAAATGCAGCAGCCTGTTGATAATGTAAAAGAAAATCTTAACACAATTGACAAATACCGCTCAGACATTACACATCTGCTTGAACAATATGAAATTCTGACTGTAGTCATGAATGGATATGCAAAGACTTTTTCCAAAAATGCTGATAAAATCATACACCACATCAAAGATATTAAAAATAATATCAATCTTGATATGATCATTAAAACTTATCCTGATATTATCAACGATTCAACAGAGGAGATGGATCAGATAGTAAATATTATCTCTGGTCTTAAAAAGTTTATAAAGCTGACAAAGGAGAACAGACAAAAAGTCCACCTTAACACTATTATTAAAAATGTGCTGAAAAAAGAGTCAAAAAAATATGCCCAGGAGATAGATATACAAACAAATTTTTGTACACACTCTGAAATAGAAATTTCGCCTGAAAGTATAAAAGAAGTTTTTCAATCTATTTTTAAAAACTCTTTTCATGCAATTGAACCATTTGGAATAATATCGATCTCCACCATGCATGATAAAAATTTTATAACCATAGAGATCAGTGATACAGGAAAAGGTATTTTACCGAAAAATATGGACAAAGTTTTTGAACCCTATTTTTCATGTGATACAAAGAATAGACTTGGCATGGGCCTTTTTATCTCAAAAAAAATTATCCAGTCCCACAATGGAACAATAGAGATAGAGAGTACCCATGGTCAAGGAACCAGTGTAATCATAAAACTGCCTGTAAACGCTGGAGCATAAGGCACAAAGACATAAATAAATCGCCCAACGGAAAAGCACATCGTTTGCACTTGCTATGCATACCTGTTATTGCTCAATTCTGCCATGGACGATTTTAATTTGATGTTGTGCCTAATGTTAAATGATCCCAAAAAGCGGCCCTTTTCTCAATCCAAGCTTTTCCACCCTTTTTACCACATTTTTATCAGAAATAAGTGGTGGTGCATGAAATGTTTTTACTCTTGCATCAATGATCAAAGGAGAACTGCACCCCCAGTGTTTAAATTTTGTAAAACTCTCTGCACCATAAATATCATGGGATGGATTGGAACGTGAAAAAGTTGTCCATAAAAAAGTTGAAAAATCTGATGATGCATAAAGGGAATCATCAACAACAACTACCAGGGGGATATGCTCCATTATCTTCTGCCCTGCAAAAGACCTTGCCAGAAGCTCCATCTCTTTTACGGCTTTTTTATAATCAATAAACAGAGGCCCTTTTATGACAAGCATTCCAGGCCCTGCCAGGCTGACATGGGAAAAGTGCCCGTTAATAACAATTTCTCCAGATTTTTCTTTTAGAAGCTCCCTTTTTTTCTCACCAGCAGCAACCATTACAAGTTTGGAACCCTGATTAAGACCCTTTGATGAATAATCAAGGGTATCCATGGTTGTGCATGTATGAAAATGAAGATCTGTTGAAAAATCAATTCGTTCAAAAAAATGAACAAAAAATTCCATCTCATTTGAGATATCAAGTTCAGGCTTATCATCATGGGCTGCGACAAGAAGATACTTTGCAAGGGATAGCTGACCTGAACCTAAAATAGCACTGGCGTGGGTTAAGAGTTCCCTGGGCTTTTTTTCTCCGTATGGAACATATCTCTCCCTTGCCTTTGCAAGAAGAAGCGGGTGTACTCCTGCTGCATCCACAGCATGTATTGCTGTGACACCAGGTATGGTTACAGACACAGCAGGCCTGGTTATTTCATGTATAAGTTTTCCAAAAACAGAATCCTCCTGGGGAGGACGTCCCACAACTGTAAAGGGCCAGATTGCATCTTTTCTGTAAAACAGTGATTCCACTTCAAGATACGGAAAATCATGCTCAAGGGAATAATACCCTAAATGATCACCAAAGGGCCCCTCTTTTTTTGTTTTTCCCTGGACAATCCTGCCTGTTATGCAGAAATCCGCATCTGCAGAGATTACATGCCCTCCCCTTTTGCAGTATCTGAAGCGTTTTCCTGCAAGTGCTCCGGCAAAACTTAATTCCGGCATACCTTCAGGAAGCGGCATTACAGCTGCAAGTGTATGGGCAGGAGGACCGCCCACAAAAATGCTCACCTTTAAAGGTTCTCCTCTTTTAAGGGCTTTTGCATGGTGATTTCCAATACCGCGGTGGAGCTGATAATGGATTCCAATCTCTCTGTTTTTAATATATTCGCCCCCTGAAATCTGAATCCTGTACATCCCAAGATTGGATTTCATGATGCCGGAATCATCAGGATCACATGAAAAAACCTGGGGCAAAAGGATAAATGCCCCACCATCTTCTGGCCAGCATCTTATCATGGGAAGATCACTGATCTTTCCTCTGTTCTGTAAAACAGGGCCTTGCTTTACTTTTAAAGGAAGAGCATTAATTAACGACGGCAGAGCTTTAAAACCTTTTACAGGGGATTTTATGAAAGATGCAGGATCAGACTTTAAACTTACCAGACTCTTAACCCTGGTAAGTTCAGGCTCAAAAATCTTTAAAGCTCTCTCATAGGTGCCAAAAAGGTTGGAGAGTGCTGGAAAAGGAGTTGCCTTAACATTTTCAAATAAAATTGCCGGTCCCTTTGCATTAAAAACCCTTTTATGAATTTCAGCCATCTCAAGATCAGGATCAACCATCTCCTTGATTCTGATCAGCTCACCCTGTTTTTCAAGAAATTCAACACATTGTAAAAGGTTTTTAAATCTCATGATATAACTCTTCCCCAAAGACTATCAGATAGCTCCCCATTCTTTAAGTCGTCTGTATGCGTACTCAGCATTTTTCCCCTGCTGCACCTTTCCAAGATATCTAAAGGAATATTTTTCAAAATATTTTTTCTTTTAAAGGGCGTTAAAACTACTCAACTAAAAAATTGTACGACCTAACATTATTTTTTTATAAAAGCACCGATCAAAATCAAAATAAGCCCCAAAGCCACCAGCAGCTGATAAAATGGCAGATCATTTATGAGAAACTCACACCCGTTCTGCATAATCTCAAAGGGTATGTGATCAGAAAATTCATATAAATAATAATTACCAAGCTGACCAAGATAAATTTCCGACCATTGATTATTCATATCCATGAAATAACATAGCCCTTGATATCCAAGGAGAAGGAGACCACTCACCGCTGAAATCAATCCAAATAGAGTAAATTTATTCGTAATCATAATTACCTGCATTCCAAAGTTTTAAGTACGTTACCAGTTTCATTCATAAACACAATCTGCTTTTTTTTAACCTTTCTTTGAAATCTGTTTTTTGACAAAAAAACAACTGTTACTTTGAAATTACCGTTGTCAAGCATTGTCACAGGACTCCAAAAAAGATACTTAACAGAATCAGGGTTAAATTCTGTTGACACATGATAAGAAACCACCTCTTTAACAGAATTATCATAATAATCATTGTGTGGAGGATCGGCCATTGCTGTTGCTGCAATAATAACCAACCCTCCTGCCAATAGATAAAATATCAATTTTAACGAAAAAAACTTAATGGGTTTCATACTCTTTTATATTCTGCCTCTCTTTTAGAGTCAAATCTTTTCCTGAAATATGTGGATATTTCATATAAATTTGATATAACTGCCACGGGCAGCCCTGGTGGTCTAAGTCTGCACACAACAAATTGATGAAAGTTACACTCCTGGTTTGCCAGGACTTTCATATAACCGGCATGGCCGGAGCATGGTCATTCTCATCGACCACAATACCCTAAAGGGCAGAAACCAAAATATGAAAGTCATGCGATTGCAGTATGTTAGACGGACTTTCATATAAACCGGCATGACAACACCAGTTACACAACAAAGTATGGATTACTAATGAAAGAAAAAAGTTCAATATTGAAAAAAGTAGGATTTGCATCCTTTATTATGATGGCATCTGTTTTTGCCAGCCGCATAATCGGTCTTGCAAGGGAGATAGCCATTGCTTTTGCAGGAGGAGCCGGAGGAGATGTTGATGCATACCAGGTCTCCTTTATCATACCTGAAATTCTCAATCATATTGTGGCCAGCGGTTTTTTATCCATCACTTTTATTCCGATATTTTCCGCATATCTTGCCAGAAAGGAAGAAGAGGAAGGGTGGAGGATCTTTTCCATTATTTTTAACACATTTGGCATCCTTTTGCTGGTATTTATTGCATTTTCTGCATATTTTGCTCCAGATCTGGTTACAATACTGGCTCCCGGGCTGGTGGACGACCCTGCTATATTTCAAAAAGCTGTAAAAATGACCAGAATCATCATTCCTGCACAATTTTTCTTTTTTTCAGGCGGTCTTTTCATGTCTGTCCAGTTTGCAAAGGAAAGATTTTTAATTCCAGCTCTGGCACCTCTTTTATACAATATTGGAATCATTACAGCAGGAATTCTTTTAAGCCCATGGACAGGCATGGAAGGATTTGCATGGGGAGTGCTTATAGGTTCATTTACAGGTAATTTTCTGTTACAATATTTTGGAGCAAAAAAAGCAGGAATGAAATGGCATCCCATAATCAGCCTGAAACATCCTGAATTAATCAAATATATACTTTTAACTCTGCCTCTTATGCTGGGGCTGACCATGACATTCTCAACTGAAATTTTTCTTAAATATTTTGGTTCATTTCTTGAAGAGGGCAGTATTGCAGCATTAAACTATGCTTTAAGAATAATGTTCATACTGGTTGGACTGTTTGGTCAGGCTGTGGGAGTTGCATCATATCCATTCATGGCAAAGCTTGCTGCCAGAGGTGATATCGACCAGCTCAACCAGCTGCTCAATAAAACCCTTAAATTTCTATTGCTTGTAATACCCTTTTCTGTACTTTTCATGGTGCTTCGCCATGAGATTGTTCTTATTCTGTTTCAACGGGGACAATTTGACTTACAGGCCACAATGCTCACGGCAGAGGTACTTCCTTTTTTCATGGCCGGCACATTTGCCTTTGCCGGCCAGACTGTTGTGGTAAGAGGATATTATGCAATTCAAAACACGTGGTTCCCAGCTCTCTTTGGCACACTTTCAGTATTATTCACCCTGCCCCTGTTTTATATTTTAATGAATTTCATGGAAGCCAGAGGAGTAGCACTTGCCCTGTCGGTTGCTGCCATGATCCAGGTATCAGTTCTCTTTTTTCTCTGGAACAGAAAAACCCGGAACCATGGAGCAAAAACCGTATATCTATTTTTCCTGAAAATATCACTATTAAGTACAGGTATGGGAATTATTCTCTGTAAAATAACCAATATTCTTCAGAACAATCTTAATGAAGCCACGTTTGCAGGCTCTTTTACAATATGTGCAATAACAGGAACTGTTTTTATGCTGCTCTTTGCATGCTCAGGCTTTTTCTTTAAAATTGAAGAGATATCCATTTTAATGAATGAC
>JAYEHB010000274.1:4062-7957 GCA_034659375.1 Thermodesulfobacteriota bacterium | reverse complement strand
GAAAAACAGAGAAAAATAGTTTAAGGTTTTTGAGGTGTTAGACCTGGAATATGAAATATTCCATGCAATAATAGCTCTTTAAGGAAGTTGCTGTAATTAATGGGAAAAATTCTGTTTCACAAAAAATATTCAATGAAATCAAAGTGTTGTCTTTAAGGGGATGTTTCTATTTTAAGAATTGTTTAATATAGATTCATCAGATTTGACTTTGAAATCCACATAAAATAAAAGAAACAAACTACCTTCACTTATGTACCTTTATTTCATAACTGCATGTAATAATCCCTATGTGCTGTTTTTTTGTTTTTTTGCCATGGTCGTTTATTATGAAAGACCTTTTAACTTTGGAGCTGTATGGAATCTTTTTGGAAAAATGTTAAATTAAAGATGAAGACTTTTTTGCCTGACCACAGTTATAGAATGTGGATACAACCGGTGGAATATCTGGGAATAGAAGAAAAAGTCATAAAATTGTCCTGTCCCAATGCCTTTTCCAAAAAGCGTGTTAATGACAACTACCTTGCAGGTTTGAAGGCTGAGTTTTCCAAACTTGGATGTGCATGTGAGAAAATAGAACTTATAGTTGGAAAAAAAGCTCCCCAAAAGAAAAAAGGCTCATATCCTGCTTCTCGTTTAAACATTGTAACACTTCCTGCCCGGGACAGGCAGATGACTCTGCCCGGGTTGAGTTTAAGGTCAGGAAGCGGGCGCATGTTAAAAAAGAATTATACTTTTGATGATTTTGTTGTGGGAGACAACAGCAATTTTGCCTATTCTGCATCACTCTCTCTTGCTCATGGTGCAAAAAACGGAAACGGAGCACTTTATCTTCTTTCAGATACCGGTCTTGGAAAGAGTCATCTTTCCCAGGCTGTGGGGCATCATGTTATGAGCCGGTCTTGTGGTGAACGGGTCTACTATGTCACTGCAGAGGATTTTACCAATGAAATGGTCTATGCTCTTAGAAGTAACTCCATTGCCAGGTTTAAAGAAAAATACAGGCAAAAGTGTGATGTTCTTATCCTGGAGGATATACATTTTTTGTCAGGCAAGGATGCTACCCAGAAAGAGCTTGCCATGACCCTGGATTATCTTATGGATGCTGAGAAAAAAATTATTTTCAGCGGATGTTACCTGCCGGCTGATATTCCGAAAATGAATGAACAGCTTAAATCAAGGCTTACCATGGGGCTTGTGACAAAAATTGACGTGCCTGATTTTAAAACCAGGGTTAAAATTCTTAAAAAGAAATCAAAATTTAACGGTTATAAAATTCCCGGTGATGTTACAGATTATATTGCCCAAGAGCTTTGTGACAATGTAAGGCAGCTTGAGAGCGGGCTTACAGGTGTTGCTGGAAAAAGTGCACTTCTAGGCGATAAAATCGATATTGATCTTGCAAAGAGTGTTCTGGCAAATATTTCCAGGAAGAATAAAGTGATTACCATTGAGTTGATTAAAAAAATAGTCTGCAGTCATTTTAATATTACTGAACAGGAGATAGTCTCTCCCTCAAGAGCTAAGAGGATTGTCAAGCCACGGCAGAAAGCAATTTATCTGGCTCGTAAATACACTGACCAGCCACTTAAAAAAATCGGCAGAAGTTTTAAAAAATATCATGCCACAGCAATCTACTCAATAAATGCAGTTGAAAAGGATTTAAAAATGCAGGGTACTTTTGTGGAGGAGATGAACTACCTCTATAAAAAACTTGAGCAGAGTAAGGCTTAACATGACAATTCCAGATTCTGTTTTTAAAAAATTAAAAGAGATTACTGGAACCCAAGGTGTTACAAAAGAGCCTGAAGAACTTGTCTGTTATTCATATGACTCCAGCAGCAGGTCTTATATGCCCGATGCCGTTGTTTTTCCCACATGCACAGAGCAAATTTCAAAGATACTTGAACTTGCCAATCAGGAATCGTTTCCTGTTATTCCCAGGGGCAGCGGTTCAGGTATGACCGGTGGTGTTCTTCCTGTAAATGGCGGTGTTGTCATGGTCTTAAACTCCATGGACAGGATCATTGAGATTGATAAAGCTAATTTTGTTGCTGTTGTTGAACCTGGTGTGGTTACAGGGGATCTTCACAGGGCAGTTGAAGAAAAGGGTCTCTTTTATCCTCCTGATCCTGCAAGTTCGGCATTTTGTACAATCGGCGGTAACGTCGGGGAGTGTGCAGGAGGCCCAAGGGCAGTAAAGTATGGCGTTACAAGGGATTATGTGCTTGGTCTTGAAGCTGTTCTTGCTTCAGGTAAAATTATTCAGACCGGTGTAAAAACAGCCAAGGGAGTTGCAGGATATGATCTTACAAGGTTGATTGTGGGTTCCGAGGGGACACTTGCCGTTGTAACCAAAATATTTCTCAAACTTGTTCCTCTGCCGGAAAAAATTATGACCATGGCAGTTCTTTTTAATACCATGAAAAAAGCTGCCGATGCAGTTTCAGCAATTATCAACGAGGCTGTTGTACCAAGGTGCATTGAATATATGGACAGGGCATCTATCAATTGTGTTAAAAATGATTTTTCTTTTCTGGTTTCAGAAGATATAAAGGCAATTCTGATACTTGAGGTTGATGGTGATGCCGGAACGGTAGAAAAAGATGCAGAAAAACTTGAGAAATTTTGTCTTGCAAACGGTGCCTGTGATGTAATTGCTGCAAAAACTTCAAAAGAGGCTCAGGCTCTCTGGAAAGCACGCAAAGCTCTGTCCCCCGTCCTTTTTTCCCTGGCTCCTGATAAAATCAATGAAGATATTGTTGTGCCCATTAATAAAATTCCTGATATGGTTGAGAAAATTCAGGAAATAGAGAAAAAATCAGGGCTTGTAGTTGTCAGCTTTGGCCATGCAGGGGATGGAAATATCCATTGCAACATCATGTTTGACAGAAGAGATAGAAAAGAGAGTGATAGAGCTGAAATTGCCGTTGATGAGCTCTTTGACTACACCTTGAAACTTGGCGGAACCATAACAGGTGAACATGGCGTGGGAATTACCAAAATGAAGTATCTGCGTCAGGAAATTGGTGAAACTGAAATTAAAATCATGCAAAATATCAAAAAGGTCTTTGATCCCGGAAATATTTTAAATCCCGGGAAGATATTTTAGGGAGTTGGAATAAAATAATTATCCAAATTTTGTGCAGGATTTTTGTTCGTCTTCAAGGCGTGATGGCAGGTGCATAGTGAGCTATGTGCCTGTCATCACAACGTAGAAGACGGGCAAAAAGACAAACAAAATGGGTAATTATTTTTTTCCACCTCCCTTAGTATCCTGTTTAAATTTTGTGGTCATTGCGGGTGGCAAAATTCCAGTTCCATAATATGATCAAGGATATCTATTTTTGGATTATGGATTTTTTCAATGGCACATCTGATGGATACACCACAGTATTTTACGCATATCCTCTCATTTTTATCAAATTCTCCAAAACAGTCAAGATCATCTAGTGAATCTTCTTTTAAATCTTCTTTTAAAGAACTATCCGTATTTTTCTGTTTAATTTGCTTAATTTTCAAGTTTTAAATTCCCGGTTTTAATTTCAAATTTCCCAGGGCGTTGCCCAGAGCTGGTTGTTATTTTCCATAACCTGGACAAGCCAGAACCAAAAAGGATTTTATGATTCTCTTGCCCAAATAACACGAATTCCAAAGATAAAAACCTAAGGCGCATGTTTGCCCTGGGCTGGTATGTTACGCCCCTTCAGGGCTTTTTCAAGCATTTTATAATTTTAAAATATACTTAATATAATGCTTATGTCAAGTAAGATTGTTTATGTACCATGGATTCCAAAAGGCTTACAAGGGGTTTTAATGTCTCTTCTTTTGTTGCAGAAACCAGTGTGCCCTGGTTTAAAAGCCATCTGTCTTCAAATTTAGTTAAATCAATTCTATC
>JAYEHB010000274.1:0-3962 GCA_034659375.1 Thermodesulfobacteriota bacterium | reverse complement strand
ATTGTTTATGTACCATGGATTCCAAAAGGCTTACAAGGGGTTTTAATGTCTCTTCTTTTGTTGCAGAAACCAGTGTGCCCTGGTTTAAAAGCCATCTGTCTTCAAATTTAGTTAAATCAATTCTATCCTGTTTGTTAAAAACATATACCATGGGTATTGAGTCAAGTTTCAGTTTTTTTAGAATTTTTTCAACAGACGCTATCTGCTGCTGATATCTTTTATTGCTGATGTCCACCACATGGATGAGAATATCTGCATCTGACAGCTCTTCCAGGGTGGCATGGAAAGCCTCCATGAGTTCCTTGGGAAGATCATGAATAAATCCAACAGTATCTGTAATTATTACTTCAGTCTCCCTTGGAAATCTCAACCTTCTGCTGGATGGATCAAGGGTTGCAAAAAGTTGATTGGCAACTATTATTTTACTCTTTGTAAGGGTGTTTAAGAGAGTTGATTTTCCGGCATTGGTATAGCCGACAATGGCGATAACAGGTACATTGTTTCTGTTTCTTTTTGCCCTTTGCTGGGTACGCTGTTTTCTTATTCTGGTAATCTCTTTTTGCAGTTTTCCTGCTTTGTCCCTGACCCTTCTTCTGTTTAGCTCAAGTTTGGTTTCCCCGGGCCCTCTGCCCCCAATGCCTCCTGTGAGTCGTGACATGGCACTGTTTTTTGTTATGAGTCTGGGAAGAAGGTATTTCATCTGGGCAAGCTCCACCTGGAGTTTACCTTCACGGCTTTTGGCATGTCTTGCAAATATGTCAAGGATAAGCTGGGTTCTGTCAATAACCTTCATCTCAACAAAATCTGTGATGGAACGGATCTGGGATGGGGAGAGTTCCCGGTCAAAGATAATCATTGTGGCATGCTTCTGAATGGCCTGAATTGTCAGATCTGTTAATTTGCCGCGGCCTGTGACAAATTTGGGATCTATTTTTTTTCTTCTCTGTATTGCAGTGTCAATAACATTGATGCTGCTTGATCTGCAAAGTTCCCTGAGTTCATCAAGTGATGCTGCAGAGTCTTTTGGATTACCTGCTGTTACATTGATCAGAAGAGCTTTTTCCTCTCCCCTGCCTGCCTTGTACAGAGCATCCTTTTTAGTAAGCTCAGATTCAAGGGCAAGAATTCTCTCTATACAGTCAAGCTCCAGATCAAGGATGCTTGCAGGTTCCATGACCTGATAGGGCAATCCATCTTCTCCTGGAAGAATATGACCCATGTGTACAGCTCCAGGTTCTCCCTGCTTTGTTATGCAGACAGCTGCCATGAAATCAAGACGAAGAAGTGCAAGGTCGGTGAGGTCATCCCTTGATAGAGGTTCCTCTTTCATATGGGTATGGATACATCTCAAGCCCTTTAATTTTCCTGGAATTGCCTGGAAACCGGGTGTGACAGGGATTACAACTCTGTGGGCATCTCCAATAATAACATACTCTGTTTTTCCAGATCTGTTTATTAAAATACCAATCTGACGTCTTATTTCATGGGATATGCTCACCATCTCTTCCACCTGTTCTAAGGTTATGAGATGTTCCGGCGGGGTTTTGAACAGGTAGAGATTCTCAATCTGTTTGATTTGAGTTGCTTTTAGCCCGGAAATGTTGCCGAATAGTTTTTTCATAACTCTCTTTTTATTCAAGTTCCTTGAAAGGACTCGGAACTAAGTTCTTCAAAACGTGTATACTGTCCAATAAAAGCCATGTGAGCTGTTCCTGTAGCGCCGTTTCTATTTTTTGCAATGATTATTTCAGCCTTGCCTCTGTTTGGATTATTCTCCTCTTTATTGTATACTTCATCCCTGTAGATAAATCCAACAATATCTGCATCCTGCTCCAGGGCACCTGATTCACGAAGATCCGAGAGGAGAGGCCTTTTTTCAGCACGTTGTTCCAGCATTCGATTGAGCTGGGAAAGGGCAATTACAGGTATGTCAAGCTCTTTGGCAAGGGCTTTTAGAGACCTTGATATTTCTGCAATTTCAAGATCTTTACGATCTGAGTGAAAGGGGGCTCTCATGAGCTGGAGATAATCAATTATTACAAGTCCGAGACCATGTTCCATTTTCAGCCGTCTTGCTTTTGTTCTTACATCCATTACGGAAATGTTGGGTGTATCATCAATGAAAATCGGGAGTTCGTTGAGAATACCGGCGGCATCGGTTGCATTCTGCCAGTCATCATCGCTGATAAATCCTGATTTAAGTCTGTTGGAATCTATTCTTGCTTCCGATGTTAAAAGACGCATGGAGAGTTGTTCTTTGGACATTTCAAGGGAAAAGACGGCCACCGGGACCCTCTCTTCCAAAGCCACGTTTCTTGCCATATTAAGGGCAAAGGCTGTTTTTCCCATGCTGGGGCGGGCTGCAAGGATTATAAGATCTGCTTTCTGCAATCCTGAAGTTAAAGAGTCAAGGCGGTTATATCCTGTTGAAAGTCCTGCAAGTCCTCCCTGGCTTCCCTGGCGCTCTTCAAGTGCATCTATATTAAGGTTTATCAATTTGTCAAGGCTTGTAAAAGCTTGTCCGCCTTTTGCTTCTGATATCTTGAATATAGAGTTTTCGGCAAAATCAATGATCTCTTCAAAATCACCCCTGTCCCTGAGGCATTTTTCAATAATTGATGATGAATTTGTTATAAGTGATCTTAAAGATGCTTTCCCTTTTATGATTTTTGCATAATGCACTGCATTAACAGCCATGGGAGCTGCATCTGCAATGGCTGCCAGAAAAGCTGCTCCACCAATATCTTCAAGCTCTTCTTTCTCTTTAAGTCTGGTGGCAACCGTTACAAGATCAGCAGGTTCGTTTTTTGCAAAGAGTTCAGTAACCGCCCCATAGATTTTCTGGTGGGCTTTTTTGTAAAAATCCTCTGGACCAAGTATCTCAGAAATATCCAATATATTGTCATTGTCAATGAGAACAGCACTTAACAGTGACTCTTCAGCATTAATGTCATGGGGGGGGACTTTGCTTAAGAGAGGATCTTTATTTATTGGTCTTTGTTTTATATTTTGTATCATGGTAATTCATAATTCACAATTGAAAATTGAAAATTGAAAATTGAAAATTCACAATTCATAATTCACAATTCATAATATCGGGGGGCAGGCTTTTGTTATTTGTGTCGTTATTAAACCTTGAAGATAAAATTAACCAAAAAGTCAAGATAATGACAATAACGAAAGCCTGACCCCACGCAGCGTCCTTTTATTCCAACTCCCTTAATTGTTTATTTTTTATCCTCGGGAATCACCTTGACTGTGACTTCCGGTTCAACATTTTTGTATAGACGAACCGGAACCTTGTATTCTCCAGTCTCCTTAATGGGATCTGCCAGAAGTATTGCTCTACGTTCAACAATAATATTCTGTTCATTAAGGGCAATTTTTATATCATGGGTTGTTACTGAACCATATAATTTTATCTCGTCAAAGACTTTGGATTTAATGGTGCACTCAACATCTTTAAGTTTATCAGCCATCTCCTCGGCAATTTTTCTCTCTTTTGCAATCTGGATGTCAAACTTGGCCCTTGCCTGTTCAATCATTTTTTTGCTCTGTGGTGTGGATTTAATGGCTTTGCCCTGGGGCAAAAGGTAGTTGCGGGCATAACCTTTAGCCACATCACATTCCGATCCAACTATTCCAAGAGTAGAAATAGTCTCTTTTAATATTACTTTCATGTTAACCTCCGATAAAGGTTCAGCCGGATTTAAGGCTTAAGTTTTTATATGGGTCGAAGACGCGAAGCCAACTCCGTATAACTATTTAAAAATATAGAGTTGATTACGCTTTGCTCCACGTCTTCGATCTATGTTTTGTCAAAATCTTTGATTTCTTTTGGCCGGGGCGAATACCATGCTCCGGCCATGCCACTTTATATGAAACTCCGCATCACTGCCTGTAATCATGGCAGTTTCATTGTTTGTTGTGGCCGATGCGGTAACCATGTTCCGGTCATACCG
>JAYEHB010000273.1:0-7987 GCA_034659375.1 Thermodesulfobacteriota bacterium | reverse complement strand
ATATTTGGACTTTTTTTCAATCCGCTTTTAATTATCTTTAATCTCTTTTTTAAACCAGAAAGAGGAAGCATGGCAGACCATTGAAAGGGAGTACCCGGTTTAGGAACAAAGGGATTAACGCTTAAGGTTATGGTGCCTATTTTTTTCTGTTTTCTACTTGCAGCAAGGAATCTGTTTCTGATCTTTTCAGTTAAAACAACAATCTCTTCCACATCATCATCCTCTTCAAATGGAAGTCCTATCATAAAATAGAGTTTCAGATTAATTATTCCAGCCTCAATAAGCCGCCCGGCAGCAGATAAAATCTCATCCTCTGTAATTTTTTTATTAATAATGCACCGCATTCTTTCTGACCCTGCTTCAGGTGCAATGGTGGCTGTTTTAGCACCTGAGTTTACAAGATTTTTTATCAAATCATCTGTTAAGGCATCAACCCTCAAGGAACTGAATGATATCTTTAAGTTTTTTTCCATACCACTTAAACATATCTGGTTTATTTCGGGATGATCCGAAACTGCTGCACTGACAAGCCCTACCCTGTCTGTTACTTTTTTTGCTTGATCCATGGCATCAATTATCACATCAGCGGGATAGAACCGTGGAGGTCTATAAATAAAACCTGCACTGCAGAATCGACATCCATGAGGACATCCCCGGCCGGTTTCAATGAGAAATATATTTTTAAATGCTGTTTTTGATGTAATAATCGTGGTTGTGGTCTGTATCCCTGCAAGATCCTTCACACGCCTGACTTTTATTTTTTCAGGGATATCATCATATTCCGGCACTAAACCTGAATATTTTCCATTTTTACTATAGATTGGCCTGTACAACGACGGAACATATGCCCCTTTTAACTCCCTGGCAAATCTTTTCTTAAGCTCCTCTCTGGAGACCGGCTTGTGAATCTTTGACCTTGGTTTTATATTGATCCCAGACGTGGAGCAAAGCGTATCCAAATCCTTCCAACTATCTGGAATCAAATGACTTTCATTCTTTGTTACGGCCGATGCGGTAACCATGCTCCTGCCATGCCGGTTATATATATCAAAAAACTCTTTAATAAGAGATTCTGCCTCTCCAAGAAGAAAGCAGTCAATAAACAGAGCAATAGGTTCAGGATTAAGGAAACAGGCCACTCCGCCTGCAATCACCAGAGGATGGTCGTTACTGCGTTTAGATGATTGCAGAGGAATACCTGAATTCCTGAGAATTGAGACTATATTAAGATAATCATTCTCAAAAGAGACCGAAAAGGCAATAATATCAAACAGAGATAAAGCCAGCCCTGTTTCACAACTTGTAATACTGTTCTGAGTCTCTCCTTTGTCCGGGAGAAAAACACGTTCACATGCAGCATTATCAAGTTCATTAATCAGGCTGTAGAGACTCTGGAATCCAAGACTTGACATTCCTGCCTGGTAGCTGTTTGGATAGACAAGGGCAAATCTTATCAGCCCTTTTTTTCTTTTAACTATTGCTCCCTTTTCAAAAGATGAGATCTCCTTTTTTAAACCCTGCCTTGTAAATAACTTTGAATTCCTGCCCATTTATCAATCAGCTTTTCTTCGCAAAAAAGTAGGTATCTCCAGATCATCACAGTCAAAATCAATTCCTCTGTAACTGTTTCTACCATCCTCATTAGCTGCTTTTTTAGCAGTTACACGAACCGGCTCATCCAAATCGCTCCAGTTTTTCAGCTCCTCTTCAGTGAGTTCCCTTAAATGCCCCCTTGCCAAAACCTCTGACTCGACAAATTTCTCTCCATTCTGCTTTGAAGCATCAAGATGACGAAGATTATTTTTACCCCTGTCTTCCTGACCAATACCTGTAGCAATGACAGTCACTCTCATCTCCTCACCAAGGGATTCATCAATTGCCTGTCCCCAGATAATTTCAGCATCATCTCCAACCTCTTCATGTATGCGGTCACTGGCTTCTGTCATCTCATCTAAAGTAAGATCGCTGCTGCAGGTAATATTAAGTAAAACAGCCCTGGCTCCGGAAATGGAGATATCTTCCAGCAGAGGATGGGAGATGGCTCTTTCTGCAGCTTCTGTGGCTCTGTTCTCTCCGCTTGATATGCCAATACCCATGAGTGCCATGCCTGCCTGGGACATTGTTGTACGAACATCGGCAAAATCAAGGTTAACCAGACCCGGCACCATGATAAGATCTGTAATCCCCTTTACTGAATGGTGAAGTATTTCATCTGCCTTAAGAAACATATCTATCATTTTAGCACCCTTGGATGCTATGCCCCTAAGCCTGTCATTGGGTATTGTAATGACAGTATCTGTAATATCACGAAGCCTGTCTATGCCGTCTTCTGCCTGTTGTGCCCTTTTTTTACCTTCAAAGGAAAAGGGTTTTGAAACCACTGCTACAGTTAAAATGTCAAGTTCCTTACATATTTCCGCAATAACCGGAGCCGCACCAGTACCTGTTCCACCGCCAAAGCCGGCTGTGATAAAAACCATATGACTGTCAGCTAAAGCTGTTCTGATATCTTCCAGATTTTCCAGAGCAGCTTCCCTGCCAACACTTGGATTAGCTCCTGCTCCAAGTCCTTCGGTAAGATTTGATCCTATCTGAATCTTATGCTCTGCCCTTGAAATCTCAAGGGCTTGGGAATCTGTATTGGCAACAATAAATTTAACACCCTGGAGATTTGAATCAATCATATTATTTACAGCATTTCCACCAGCACCTCCAACTCCAATAACCTTGATTCTTGCTGACTTTTCATTTTCCACAAAAGAAAAACCCATAATACTACCCCATCCTTTGTTTATAGTAATTATTAATTAACACCCTTTTCCTAAATTCATTTTTATATAACTGCCATGGGCAGCCCTGGTGGTCTAAGTCTGCACACAACAAATGATGAAAGTTACACTCCTGGTTTGCCAGGACTTTCATATAAAAAACCCTTCTAACGTACTGCAACTGCATGACTTGGTTACGCTTTGCTCCACGTCTGCGACCCATATTTTGGTTTCTGCCCTTTAGGGTATTGTGGCCAATGAGAATAACCATGCTCCGGTCAGTTTCTGCCCTTCAGGGTATGCCGGTTATACTATATCTTTAAACCACTGCTTCATTCGGGCTAACAATTTAAAAAAAAGCCCGTTTCCCAAATCATCCAGTTCTTTTTCCTTTTTGTTTTTAGAGCCGTAAATCACAAGCCCGACACCAGTTGCAAACTCTGGATTTTGAACAACTTCCTTAAGGCCTCCTATCTCTGTCAGCACGCCCACGCGCACAGGGACTGAAAAGACAGATTCCACAATCTCTGAGATACCATCAAGAAGAGCACTTCCTCCTGTTAAAACAAGTCCCGAAGGAAATGAATTTTCAAGGCCATTGCTGAAAATCTCATTCTTAAGAATTGTAAACATCTCCTCCACTCTTGGTTCAAGAATCTCTGCTAAAATATCCCTTGAAAGGTTTTTTGCATCTCTTCCTCCAACCCCGGGGACTTCAATATTTTCCCCGTTTTTAATATTTTCAGGAAGGCAGGTTCCATGCTTGATTTTTATCTTTTCCGCCTCGGCCAGAGGGGTTCTTAAACCAATGGAGATATCGTTCGTAAGATTATTGCCGCCCAGAGTAAGTTCAAATATATGCTTGATATTCTTACCCTTAAAAATTGCAAGATCTGTAGTACCGCCACCCACATCAGCCAGGGCACATCCAAGTTCCCTCTCTTCCTTTGTTAAAACAGCCTCTCCCGAGGCCAGAGATTCCAGAACAATATCACAGACATCTAAGCCGGCCTTATTACAGCATTTAACAATATTTCTTGCAGAAGATACCGCACCTGTTACAACATGAATTTTTGTTTCAAGCCTGATTCCAGTCATGCCCACAGGATTCTGAATAGCTGTTTGATCATCGACAATAAACTCCTGGGGTATAACATGAAACGTCTCCCTGTCCATGGGAATGGCAACGGCACTTGCCGCCTCAATAACCTTTTCCACATCCTGCTCGTTTATCTCTCTGCCCTTTATGGCAATTACTCCATGACTGTTAAAACCTTTAATATGCCCGCCTGCAATTCCTACATAAACAGATGAAATTTCACAACCAGCCATGATTTCAGCTGCTTCCACAGCTTTTTTAATGGATTCCACTGTGGATTCTATATTAACCACAGCTCCTTTACGAAGCCCTTGTGAGGGATGAGTTCCAACTCCGATTATGTTAATTTCATCATGGGAATATTCTCCAACCACAGCACAGATCTTTGTTGTTCCAATATCCAGACCAACAATTATTTCCCCCTGTTCCTGCTGCAAATCAAACACCTCCTTTAATACTCTCAATACTCTCCGGCATGGTCTTGTTTTGTTCAAGTTTTATAACAATTCACAGGCTGTATGCTCTGTCAACCACAAATGCAGTGCCTGTAAGCGTTCACAGGGTGCTGCAGATGCAAGGCAGCGGACACGCAGACGTACTAATGTACTTCAAGTGTCCGCTAACGCAGCAGGTGCAGTGCCCTGTGAACGCTTACCAAGTTTCACAGTCACTCTTTCCAGATCAAAAAGATCCATGGAACAGACTTTTCTGTCAAAAATATTCCTATGCACATAATCAAAAACCTGTTCTACTTTTTTTAACTTTGATTCATATCTGTTAAAGCCCAGCTTAAGTTTCAGAGACTCTTCGTTAATGTCATCAAACCTGTTATCAGGCCAGGTCATCTCAATTTTCACACCAGTATCTGCATCTACCTTTATATGCTCAATCTTCTCTTTCTGTGCAAGAGAGAGTATATTAAGAACCAGATTTAAAAGTTTTTCCTCAAAAAAATAGACACCATCCTTTTCTGCAAGTGTCAACCCTGTGATAACAGGCAGAGACCTAACCTGCTTATCCTTTTCGGCATCATACTCTTTAAAAGGTATCCCATTAGTATTCATCAGAATATCAGCAATGTTTATCTCAAACAGACCTAATCTTGCCACGGCCAGGGGTTTTTCTTCCTCTACTCTTATTATCAGTTCATCAGGGATTATTCTTGCTACTGATGCATCTTTTATCCAGCCATGGGCTTGAAGCCGTTTTTTTATCTTAAACAGATTTAATAAAAGAATATTATCCTTTAACGAGACCTTAGCCTGCTTTAAGATATCTGCTCTATCAAGGTGATCAACACCTTTGATTGAAATTTTTTTTACTTTAAAATAAGGGGCCTGGGTTGCCATATCATGAACAAAAATAAACAAAAGAGTAACAAGAGAGACAACAACAATTGTCAGAATAAATTTAATTCCAAGATCAATGCTCTGCATGAAATCAAAACTAAACAGAGAAAAACTGGAAGCAGCGTCTGCCTTTTCTGATCGCATTTTATTGGGTCTGATCCTATTATCTGCCCTCAATTTTCACCTCTGTATCAAGTTTGACGGAAAAAAGTTTAAAAACCTTCTCCTCCACATTTTTTTTAAGCTTTAAAATATCCTCTGCCCTGGCGTTTCCCATATTAAGAATAAAATTGGCATGCTTTTCTGACACCATTGCATCACCAACCCTTGTCCCCTTAAGCCCTGCTCTGTCAATAAGCTCCCCGGCAGTTCTGCCTGAACCCGGATTTTTAAAAAAACAGCCGGCACTTGGGATTAAAACCGGCTGGGTATTTTTTCTTTTTTTTAACAGCTCCTGCCAATCTTTTTTTATTCTCTCTTTATCACCTTTTTTCAATAAAAAAGAGGCTTTAACTATTACAGGCTTAAAACAACTCTTAGAATTTAAATTTTTCAAACTGATGTCTCTGTTCCCAGGAACTATCTCCTCTCTTCCATGATTTTCAGATTTGAAATTTAAAGTATTAAAACAAGTGGTTCTGTGGGAAAACGTGATATCATTTCTCTCTATTTTCTGAACTTTTCCATCAGGTCCAACTATTTCAACTGACTCTATAATACTTGACATGGAGTTCATGCCTGTGCCTGCATTCATCATGACAGCCCCCCCAACAGTGCCTGGAATCCCTGCTGCAAAGCCCAAACCTTCAAGCCCGTGGTCCATGGCAAATTTTGCAACACCAGCCAGAACAGTTCCTGTTGAGGCAGTCACAAGAGATAGTTCATTATCTACTTTTCTAATTCTGATTTTATCCTTTATTCCGCAAAGAGAGACAACAATTCCACTTATGCCTCCATCCTTTACAAGAAGATTTGTTCCGCTTCCTGTTATGGTCAAAGGGAGCTTTGCTTTACATACAGACAATAGAAGAGTTTTTAACTTTTCCAGGGATTCTGGCACAGCATAAAGATCTGCCAAACCGCCCACTCTAAATGAAGTATGCCTCTTCATGGGTTCATCCCGTCTTAATATCAAATTGGAATGATCTTTAAATTTTTCATAAAATTTTGCAGAATCCATCTTCATAATTGAAAATTGAAAATTGAAAATTGAAAATTCATAAATCAAGTGCCCGCTAACGCAGCAGGTGCAGTACCCTGTAAACGCTTACATAATTCTTCTCCCAGGGAATAGACATCCCCGGCACCCAGTGTAAGCACCAGATCCCCCTTTTTAAGACTTTTTAACAGCATGGAGAGACATTCATCAAAATCCCTTACAAATGAGACATTTTTATGTCCATGTTCTTCAATACCCTTACAGAGACTCTGACCATCAACTCCCTCTATCTTCTCTTCACTTGCAGCATAGATGGGAAGGATAATCAACTGATCTGAACGGTAAAATGACCGTGTAAAAGCATCAAACAGAGCCCTGGTTCTTGAATACCTGTGGGGCTGAAACACCACGACAAGCCTCTTGTCAGACCAGCTCTCCCTTACAGCATCAAGTGTTGCCTTTATCTCTGTGGGGTGATGACCATAATCATCCAGAACCATGATACCGTTACTCTCACCTTTGATTTCAAGACGTCGTTTTACACCTTCTATCTCTTCAAGAGCTGTTTTTATGGTATTAAAACCGATATTAAGCTCAAGAGCCACTGCAACAGCGGCCAGGGCATTGGAGATATTATGACGGCCGGCAAGATTGAGAGTGATCTTGCCTAAGGGCTCTCCTTTATAAATAACCTTAAAAAAACCTCTGGTGTCCTTAAAGGAGATCTCCTTTGCCTGGAGATCTGCCTGGGCAGTCTCGCCAAAGGTTATATACCGCACCTTTACCTTGGGCAGAATCTCCTGAATATGCTCATTATCAAGGCAGAGCACTGCAAGACCATAAAACGGAACTGAATTAATAAATTTTACAAAAGTCTCCTTAATATCTTCAATCCCTGCATAAAAATCCAGATGTTCCAGATCAATATTTGTAACAGCTGCAATGGCAGGTGAATATTTTAAAAATGACCCGTCACTCTCATCTGCCTCAACCACTATAAAGTCGCCTTTTCCGTGGAGAGCGTTTGTATCAAGATTATTTAAAAGACCTCCAACTATAACGGTTGGATCAAGTCCTGCTCTATTGATAATCCCGGAGATCATGGCTGTTGTGGATGTCTTGCCATGGGCACCTGAAACAGCTATGGAATATTTAAAGCGCATGATTTCCGCAAGCATCTCTGCCCTTTGGATTATGGGAACAGCTCTTTTTTCTGCTTCAACAACTTCACAATTATTCTTTGGTATGGCAGTGGAGGTGACCACAACATCTGCAGATGCCACCTGTTCTTTTTTGTGGCCCTTATAAATCACAGCGCCTGAGTTTTCAAGCCTCTCTAATATTGGACCTGACTTTAAATCAGAACCTGACACCCTGTATCCAAGACCCATAAGAACTTCAGCAATTCCGCTCATGCCAATGCCGCCAATACCTACAAAATGTATTTGATAATCTTTTTGATACATCTTAAACCTTTTTATTCCATATATTCGGCCACTTGAGGGTGGGGTCAGGCTTTCGTTATTGTCATTATCTTGACTTTTTTGGTTAAGTATCTTCAAGGTTTGATAACGACACAAATAACAAAAGCCTGACCCCTCCGTTGTTCCTG